>JAKORR010000119.1 GCA_029777735.1 Armatimonadota bacterium
AGGTCGCACCAATCCCCTGACAAGTTCACGGGCCGCCAGCCAATCCGTCCGTCACGACCATCATACTGGGCCTTCAGGTCCACGCCCTCGTCGGGAGGCAGTAGCGTCAGGTCCAGTGCTGCCCCGGTCTTGTTCGCGAAGGGCCCCAGCACCATCCATCGGCGCAGGAAGCTGCTACCAACTGTGATCCGCGTGGTGAGACGCAGGCTCGCGTCGTCCCGCAGACCCAGCACCAGGGCCACCGGCATCTCTCGCACACCCCAGGCTCCGGCAGGCACCACCATCGGCACCCCTAGTGTGCCCTGGGTGCCCGGTTCCACCACCAAGGGCGGGCCTGCTTCGCCCACTTGCCAGCCCTCGGGTACCGTCACCTCTGCCCGCACCGTCCAGGACGGTCGGGAACGGACCATCTTAACCGACAGCACAAGCTGCGCCTCGCCGCCGTCTCCCTCCTGCAGCACGCGCGGCAGGGTGCTCTCCTTGGCCACAACTAGCTCAAGACCTAGCAGCGAGTCCAGAGCGCTGAGAGGCACCGCCGTCTTGCGCGCAGCAATTCCCAACAGCGCGGCCTCGGTCGCTTCCTCCACGGCAGCCCTGGCCTCAGCCGAGCCCGATCGGGCCGCGCGCAGTCGACCCAAGGCCGCAGCCACGTCTGGCCATCCGGTGGGGTCTTCTTCTAGGCCCGCTTGCGCGAGCGCCACACGCAGTCGCGACGCTTCCGCCTCCGCAAGCTGCTCGGCGGGTATCCAGGCCTTCTCCACGCCCGACCCGGTCAGCGGCTCAGCAACATTCTGGAAACGGTTACCGCGTACCAGGACGCCTGTCGTAGCCTGGTCAATTTGTATCCCGGCCGCACCCAACGATACGACGTTGTTCTCAACGATGACGTCGCGCACCGATGCCTTCTCATTGCTACTGCCTCCCACGTGCACACGCGCGTTGTTCGTAAGCCAATTACGGCGCACCACGGCGCCAACGTTGTACGGCCAAGGCCAGTCGCGTGTCAGCGGCCATCCATACACACCCACCACCGAATCGCCAGAGAGGATCGCATTGTTGGCGCCACCTCGGTATATGTTTCCTTCTTCTATCTTATTGTCAATAAACTGGCAGAACCAGGAAGGCTGGTGACAAGGGTTTTTGTCGGGGGGCAAGTTATATCCTCCGTAGGCTTTGCCGATGGCCTGATACCCGCCCGCCCGGGCGCACTGGTTGCCCGCTACGATGTGCTCCACCGACGAGCCGTAAAACTGCACGGCGATGCCTGCGTCACTGAAGCTGTTGCCAAGGAGTATGTAATGTCGTTGGAGCATCGTGATACCGACCAGCGACGTGCTATCGGGTACCACGTCCCAGGGGCGATCCACGGTGACGACGGGCCCCTCTACCGCTACTACACGACGGTACTGAGCCCACCCTCGTCCGTCGAAGATGAACACGCCCGCGCCCACCCAGTTGCGTCCTTGGGCGTTGGGAGCTTCCTTGAGCGTCAGCCGCACCCCGTCACACGATACGATGCCGCCGTAGTACAGGCCGCCTCCGGCGTCCGAGGTCATGGCCTCCCTGTCCCAGCCGTGCATCAGGCTCAGCGTGTTACCCGCGTAGTAGACGTTCTGCGAGCAGCTCGATCCGTCCAGGCAGTTCAGGCCGCCGCCTGTGGACATCAAGTCGCCGCCGACGATACGGTTGTTCTCGAAGATCAGTCCATCGGAGCCGGAGATGCAGTACCAGCCCCAGCGCCCGTTGTAGAAGGTGTTGTCGTGAACGTAACCCTTGCGCACGCGGCTGAAGTAGAGCGCCCGGCCACTGCCGTAGAAGTCACAGTCGGCGACCTCGACGTTGTCGCCCCCCAGGCGGATTGTGTCGCCCCCGACTAGACGCCGGGTGGCTTGGAAGCGGGCGTCAACCTCCTCCGGTGTCAGATGTCCCCGGTAAGCATTGGCTCGCACACGTAGGCGCAACAGGCGCACATTACCCGCGTCGGCGGTGCTTCCCAGGTCGCTCACGATGATATGTTTGTGGCGCGTGGCGTAGAGTGTCAGGTCCTCCAGCGCAAAGGAGTTCGTGCCCTGGATCAAAGCCTCGGGCGGGTCATCCAGATCGGGCCAGAAGAGGCTTACAAGCTCTCGACCCTCGCCGCGCAGTATGGTGAACCGAGGCACCGTCAGACCCGCTGTGAGTTGATAGCAGCCGCGCGGGAAGTACAATACTCCGCCACCGGCCTCAGCCGCACGGGCCAGGGCGGCACTTATCGCGGCCGTCGAATCTTGCCGCCCGCTGCTGTCCGCACCGAAGTCCGTTACCTTGAGGACCGTTGACGGCCACGAAGGCGGTGCGGCGACGGTTACCTCCACGCCCTCACTCCAAGCGACTGGCCCGCCGCAGCCATTGTGAACGAAGACCCGATAGCTCCCGCGAGGCAGGTCGTCGGGTAGTTGGACACGAGCAGCGAAGCAGTTGGCCTTGGCCGTCAGGTGCACGGTCTTACGCCCAGCTAGCAGAACGGTCGTGGCGGGCTCCTTGCCGCCGTCGCTCGCCCAGCCCAGGTTCTTGCCGAAGAGACGCAGCCATCCGCCCGGACTGGCGGCGGCGCCCAAGTCCCCCTGCACCCACCAGACTGCAGGCACATTGAGCGCCCCCAACACCTCGCCCTCGCCTGTCGTCAGCCGGTACACGAAGACGCCGCGCTTGAGGCTATCGGGCACGATGAACTTCAGCGACTGGTCGCACGGTTGCAGAACCTCGGCCTTCTGCATCCGCGCTGGAGGGGAGGGCGAGACAGCCCCAGAGGTCGGTGGCCTGCCAAGGTTCGCGTCGTCAGCGCGCCCGACTTCCACCCGCGAGTCGGCGCCCAGATCGTCTCCGAGGACTGTCACCGCCTCACCCGGCCCGACAGGGTCAGTCACCTGGAAGATGGTAGGGGCTGCAGAGAGCTCCTTTGCAGTAATTGCGCTCAGGAGTGCAAGCAAGCCCAAAGTTAGTCCTGGGATCCTCAAGGGTGGCTCCTCCTTCTCTTTCGGTTATTGGTCGCTGGACAGAGATAGAGCTGTAGTGGTTCTTTCGCTGGCGCAACAGCCACTTCCTGCCCACGCAGGCGTCCCGGCGGAGCCGAGATGCTTGGTGGCTACACGGGCGAGTCTTCTCCTCTCGTCCTCACCGAGCCGAAAGAGGACTTACTTCCTTCGCTGCGAAAGGTTCTTATGACCGTGGGGCACTGTCCCACGTTTTGCGGGAGAGCAGGTCAAACCAGTAGGAGGCGGTGTCATCACCCTGGAGGTGACGTTACCAGTGAGTTTCCGCGTTGTGCTGGCTGTTCTGCCGTTCCTGATTGCTGGTTCGGCCTTGGCAACCCATCCGGTCGATTCCCTCGCCCGGCATTTGCTGCCCAATGGCGAGCCGGTTGTGGGCGTCTACTACTATCCGTGGTTTGGCGGCGAGCCCTACCAGCGCGTCGGCTGGCACCCCGAATTCCAATATGACAATCAGCAGCGCCCAGACCACATCCGTGAGGTGCTGCGAGCCATCGCCGACCACGGTATCAACCAGGCCTCGTACTCCTACTGGGGCGACGGTTCTCTGCCGCTGTACCGGACGCACATGGCCGAAGCTGAGCGTCTGCTCGCCGAGGGCTGGCCCTTGTATCTCTCGCCCTACATGGAGCCACCAACCATCCAGAAGAACTTCGCGTCGCCCGAAGCCCAGCAATACAATATCGACCGGCTCACGCACTTCCTGTCGGCTGTGGGCAGGAGCCCGGCCTTTTGTAGCCTCGGGGGCGACGCCTTCACCAACATCTACGTGGCCTATGACGTGCCCGACGAGACCGACGAAGACTTCCGCGCCTTCCTCCGTGCGCGCTACGGGACGATCGAGAAGTTGACCGCGGCCTGGAGTATGCTCGATGCTCCCGAGGCCTTGCGGGGCACCGCACTCTCCGACGAGCTCCTGCCCAAGCGATGGGAAGATGTGACACTTGCCAACGCAGCCGTCGGCACTGTGGCCTTCGCCGATCGCCAGGAGCTGCGGGCCCAGCGCCTCAAGGCCGGTTGGCAGACGGTGATCGACGGTGTGAAGGCGCGCACCGGCCTGTCGACCCGCTACACGGGCGACAACTCGAACACCATCCTCAGCCCCACGCGCTACATGGACGCCCTGACAGGTCTGGGCTGGTACTCCTTCAACTATGCGATGACGAACCCGACCCGTCGCCCTAAGCTAATCAGTGAGGTCGCTAAATACACGGGCACGGACTTTCAGTACACGATCGCGCCAGGCTATGTAGACCGCCAGCAGCGGTGGCCGGGAGCGCGTGTCGAGCACGATCCTTTCCTGTACGAGTACGCCTGGGTCAAGACTCTGCAGTCCCTGCCCGAAGGTATCATGATACTCACACACTCGGAGTGGTTCGAAGGCAGCATCATCGATGTGACCAAGGAGTACGGCCGCCTGCCCTACGAGACCACGGAACTGTATGCATCGCTCTACAAGACCACTTACCAGGATGCCTTTCGCCACAAGCGCGAGAAGAAGCCCGTCGCCGTCGTCTTCAACGAGTGGGCTACTTACGGCGTGAACGAACGAGGGGCCGGCCTGAGTGATGTCTATGGCCTCATCAAGGCCCTCGAAGGCCTCAGCGTCGATTTTGACGTTATCCCCGAGAGCTTCCTGAAGGCCGAGGAGCTGGCCGGACGCAGGCTTCTGCTTGTGCCAAGCTGCGGCCTGTCGTTGCATCCCGACAAAGAGTTGCTGCTCGCGGAGTGGGTCAAGTCCGAGGCAACCGCTCGCATCATCGCTGACGCCACTCCCTTCTGGTCGTCGGTAAAGCAGGATGCCGGTGGCAAACGCGTGATCCTGGCCGGTGAGCGCCTAGGCGAACGGCTCTCGAAGAGTTTCGAAGCCGCATGGCGCGAGGGCCAGGCCCCAAGCGATGACCTCCAGTCCTTCGAGAAGCTTCTGACCGCTGCCCTGAAGCCTGCCGAGATATGGGCTGAGGGACAGCGGCCATCGTCGAGCTACGAAATCGCCCGCGGCCCGGTTTTGTGGGCCGGGAACACAGCAATCGTCACCGTCGCCAATACCCTTCCGTGGGCCTACATTACCACTCGCCGCCTCGGGAACTGGAGCCGGGACCTCGGCGACTCGGCGGATGAGATTCTGCCCTGGCGACGAGAGTCCGTAACGGTTACCGTGAAGCTCCCGCCGGGCACCGGCGTAGCTCAGATACTTCTCCTAGACAGCGATGATGCGCGGCTTATCGACGGCCCGCAGGTCGGTGGCGACAAGGCCAACGCCCAATACGACCCCAAGACGGGTCTGTTGACCCTCCGGTGTCGCACCAAGTTCCACGCCGTTTACGCGGTCGTCACTGGCCCTGTGGCCTTGGCTGCTTCGGGCCTCACGCTCCATCCCGGTGGCCAAGCTCAGGCCTCGATCCGCCTGGTCAACCGCGACGCGCAGAAGGCCGTCGAAGGCACGATCGAACTGATAGGCCCGCCGGATCTCAAAGCCCGGCCCGTGCAGGTGAAGCTGGCGGCTGGCAAGAGCGCCAACGTGCGTATGGCCCTTTCGGCCGGCCCTGACTGCGCCGTTGGCGACCGCACGGTTGTCTTTAAGCTCACGGCCGCTGGCAAGCCCGCCTACTACTGGTACCGGCTAGAAGTAACGGATCCGGCGCTGGTGGGATTGAAGACAGGAGTGGTGACAGCCGAACCGGGGAAGCCCCGCCGGGTGGCGCTCACGTTGACCAACGTCGGCCGCCAGGAGGCGCGCGATGTCCAGGTGGAGCTGCTCGGCGCTCGCGGCACTGTCACCTCCCTGCCGCCAGGAAAGGACCAACCAGTGGCCTTAACCATCGACGTGCCTGCACCCGCGAAGCCCAACACACTCCCGATCGAGCTGAGCTGGCAGGCTGGTAATCCGCCCATCGAGAACGGTATCACCCAGGTCAGCGGCGGTGACGGCGTCACCCGCGCCCGCGAAGCCGAGGGGCTGTTGGGCATCGAGCCCGACCCGGCGACGACGGGGAGCCAGTATATCTACTTTCGTGTGGACAAGACCAAGCTCCCGCCGGGCGACTATGCGGCCGAGGCCGAGGTTGAGTACTTCGACGAGGAGGGTTCCTTCCTCATCGAGTACGACTCGGCCTTCGGTGACACCATCGAAGACCGCTTCCGCGATAGCGACCGCCTAGGTCCTTCCGGCGAGCGCAATTGGAAGAAGACGGTGTTCGAGCTGCCGCGCTGCCACTTCGCGGGCCGTCAGAACCTTCAGGCCGACCTGCGAATCTCCGGCCATGTGCTTGTCCGCCGTCTTACACTGCGGCCCATGACGCCTCGAGGCAGAATGCGTACCGAGCAGGTCTCCCTGCGCTGGCGTTGCGGCACGGGCGAGTTCTCGACGATGGCGTCCCTCCGGCTGGCCGAACCAGCATCTGTCGCGCCGCCGGCCGGAGTCCCCGCCGGGGCCGAGCCGTTGTGGGTCAGCAATCCTTACGGCGAAGCCGTGCCGGAGGCGCCTGTCGAAATCCCTCTGAGCAAACTGTCCCGAGTCCCCCAGGGGCAGGCCCTTGTGGCCTTGGATCACGAGGGACACTCCTGGCCCGTCCTGCGAGACGGCGAACGCCTCCGGGCGGTCCTGCCCCTCGACAGCCGTCACCCGGTGTACCTTGCCCCTGCGGAGGATCAAAGCGAGGACTTGACCATCCGCGACAGATCCACCGATCTGGGCTTCGTAGCCGCGCAGAACAGGCGCTTCGCGGCGCTGTGGGATGCGCGGCGTGGTGGCTGCCTGATGAGCCTGGTGGACATGACGAGCAAGCATGACTACGCTTCACCTACCGCCGGGGCCTGCACGGTCGAGTACACGCTTGCCGACCGCACCCACCGCATCTCCAGCGAGTGGGGGGGCACGGTCAAGGTCACGGGGCAGTCGCCGCTGTACGCCGACCTGGTGGCCACAGCTGAAGGTCCCGACCTGCAGGTTGAGGACCACTGGCGCATGTACAGTGGGGCGCGGCTGCTGCGCCTCGACCGCACTGTCACCTTCACCCGACAGCTCGCTGCGGTCGATTTCTGCCCGCTCGTCCTCAGGCTCTCGCCAGAATACTTCACGCAGGTCCTCCCGCTGGGCGCCGGGTTCCAGAAGGAAGGGGGCCCCAAGCGCGGCTGGATCGAGACCTGGCATAGCGAGGGATGGTACTCAATCTACGGCGGTGAGCCTCGTTCGCCCTTGGACCACCTGGGCGTCATCGTGTGTCGGGCCGACAGTCTGCGGCGTGTCAGGTACGGTTTCATCCCGGGTGAGGAATTGCCCGACACGGCCGATCCCAGCTCGCAGCGGGTGTCGCAGGACGAGATGCAGATACGACTGAGGGCCCAGGCCGACTATACTGCCGGCTTGCCGTGGCTTATCGAGGGCTTCCAGGTCCCCGCAGACTGGAACCCGCCTGCCCGACGTGTCTACGA
>JAKORR010000120.1 GCA_029777735.1 Armatimonadota bacterium
CGCCACTCCGCTGGAATCGCCTCGGCCCCCAGCGTGATGCCGAGGATCGAGCCCAGCGTGGCCCCTGTGCAGTCCGTGTCGCACCCACAGTTGACAGCCTTGAGCAGAGCGTCGCCAAAATCTTCACCGTATAGCCAGCCGATAACGGTAAAGCCGAGGTTCTGGGGTGCATTGGTCATATGCTGCTGGCCGAACTCAGCGAGCACACGTTCGCGAGCCTGCAGCCAATCGTAGCCGCGGGCATAGCTGTCGCGCGCCTGATCTACCGCACGGGCTGTACGGCTCGAGGGTGGGATCGCAGCCAGACCTATGTCAATCAGAGCATCCTTGTCCTGCAGGACGAAGGCCGCGCTCTCGACGGCCGCGAAGACCAACTCGCCCCAGACACCCTCCCCCCAGTGATCACGAACGGCGTCACGCCAGGCGTACTCACAGGCAATGTGTGGAGCGCCTGGAGCAATGCACGCCCAGATCTCCGAGCGGATGGGCGCGCCCATGCAGTCACCGAACCAGTTATCGTAGCTGCCAGTTACGGGCGGAATCAGTCCACGCTTGGCGTTGAGGTTCGAGAAACCGTACTCACACCACGGATAAGTGATGTGGTCGTGCCACTCCTGGCTGATGTGCGCCGGCGTCACGCCCAAGCCATGTTCCTCGATCGCATGCAGCCACACGAGCTGCAGGTCAAGATCGTCGTTGAACATAGGCTCGGTTGGCACAGGATCATAGAAGGTCAAATTAAGCGGTCCCTGCTTGCCCTCGTGGGGGCCGCCAAGCGTTCCGCCAATGCTCTTGCCCAGCCAACAGGCATAAACCTTGCTCCGGTAAGCTTCTCGTCCTAGTGTAGCCATTCGAAAGCCTCCCTTGTCATCTGACCAGGCGCGACGCGCACTCATTAGCTCGTTCTACTATTTCTGCCTCGTCCAGAGTAAGCAGAGTGCGGTCGCGCATGACCGGTTCTCCATCGATGATAACATCGCGCACATCGTCGGCGCGTGCAGCATAGACGATATGAGATACTACACCATGGACAGGCTGCATGTGCAGCCCGTGCAGGCTGACGACAATAATGTCGGCCCGCATCCCTGGCTTTAGGGCGCCGATCTGATCGCCCAGGCCCAAGGCCTCGGCCGAGCCGCGGGTGGCCATCGCCAGCATCTGCGGGGCATTGATGGCCGTGGGATCGCCACTGTGTCCCTTGGCCACGACCGCACCAACCATCATCTCCTCGATCATATCGAGGTTGTTATTCGAAGCCGCACCGTCAGTCCCTAGGCCCACGACCGCCCTAGCCTCCAGCAGCCGGGCCACCGGGGCAAAGCCACTGGCCAGCTTCATGTTGCTGGTTGGACAGTGAACCACACCGACGCGGCGATGGGCGAGGATCTCGATGTCTTCGTCGGTGAGATGTACACAGTGGGGTGCAACGGTAGGAGTCTCGAAGATGCCCAGCCTCTCCAGATGTCTCACCGGCGTTGCGCCATGCTCCTTCAACGAATCCTCGACTTCGTGACGCGTCTCAGCCAGGTGGATGTGAAGGCGCACACCCAGCTCGCCAGCGGCCTGCGCCATGCGCTTGAGCAGCGAGTCGGGGCAGGTATAGGGCGCGTGTGGTGCCAGCATCGGGATCAGGCGCGGGTGGGCCTTGACCTTCATCTGCGAGACCAGCTCGATCGCGTCACGCAGCAGATCCTCGGCCGTGGGCAGCATCCCGAGCATCACGCCCGAAATGCAGCCTCGGATACCGCTCTTCTGCACGGCGTCGGCCACGGCGCGTGGATAGTGATACATGTCGTTGAAGGTTGTGACACCGCCACGGATCATCTCCGCTATACCCAGCAGGGCACCCCAGTAGACGTCCTCAGGCGTGAGCTTCATCTCAGCCGGCCAGATCTTGCGCTCAAGCCACTCCTGAAGGGCCATGTCGTCGGCATAGCCTCGCAAGAGAGTCATGGACACGTGGGTATGCGCGTTCACCAGTCCGGGCATCACGACACAGCCAGAGGTATCGATGATCTGATCACCGGGCTCTACGGCAGGGCCAGGCATGGGACCCACGTAGGCGATTCTATTCCCTTCGACGATCACTATGCCGCGGTGGATAACGGCATCTGCCGGGTCCAGGGGCAACACAGTGCCATGCTCAAGACGGAGCCGGGCCATAGTTATCTCCTTTTGGTTGGGAAACAGAGCGATTATAGCACCGATTGTCAGACCCTCCGCAAGGCGGGACATGATCCTAGAAGCGTTCCCGGCAGCACAGTGGTCTCCTGGGGCGGAGGCCCACGTATGCGCTCTGCTCTTATCCCGGACGCAGTCTTAGGCCGCAGGCTGGCTTCGGCTGGACGCTGAGGGTCAGCCGCGATCTGCCCAAGCCGGCGAAACAGGTATTTGTGCTTGCGGCTCGTGGCATGATTCCGGTAAAATCGTTTAAACGGGCGCTGGCCTGGACGAACCGGACAGGCCGAACCAAATCCTTCTGTTCTTTGAGTAGGTGGTGGAGTTGCCTAAGATCCAGATTATTGACGTGACAAATAGAGACGGGGACCAGACAGCCCGGATAATTCTCAGCAAGCTCCAGAAGACGGTCCTGAACTGGCTTCTGGACCAGATGGGCGTATATCAGTCGGAGATGGGGTTCCCGCTGAGCCCACACGAAAGGCGCTACATCAACGCCAATATCGCGCTTACCACCGACTGCAATGGCCACGGCCCGCTCATCAAGCGCACGCAGTTAAGTGGTTGGTCGCGAGCACTGGCCTCGGATGTAGAAAAGGCCCTCGAGCGCACAAATCTGAGACACCTCAACCTGTCGATATCGACGTCGGAGCAGATGCTGCAGTGGAAGTTCCGAGGCAAATTCTCGCGTCAGGACATCATCACGATGACAGTGGAAGCAACCCGCGCGGCAATCCAAGGGGGCGTCGAGACGGTCGGCGTCAACGCCGAGGACGCTTCGCGTACCTCGTTGGACTTCCTCATCGAGTTCGCCCAAGCCGGCAAAGAGGCTGGCGCCGCAAGGTTCCGCTACTGCGATACCTTGGGCCACGATGACCCCGAAACCATTGTACAACGCATGCGCACCATCGCGCGCGAGACTCAGATGCCCATCGAGCTCCACTGCCACAACGACTTGGGCTTGGCGGTGGCCAACTCCTGTGCCGGCGCCGTGGCCGTGTGTGAGGAAGGCCAGGACGCGTACATCAACACGACGGTGAACGGCATCGGGGAGCGGGCGGGCAATGCTGACCTGCTCTCCTGCCTGCTGGCGCTCAAATACTCGTCGCGCTGGGGCCAGCTTAACCTGCTCGACACGGCCATCGACCTGCGCCACTCCTGGCGTCTGGCCAATTATGTCGCAAACGCCTTTGGGGTACCCATTCCCTTGACGCTTCCAGGTGTTGGTGGCAATGCCTTTGCACACGAGTCGGGCATTCACGCCGATGGCGCACTCAAGGACCGCCACAACTACGAACTGTACGATCTCGAGACCCTAGGCCGCGGCGAACGCGAGGAGATCAACACAGGTCGCATGATTCTCACCGGCGCGCACGGCGGCGTGGCTGGTCTCGAGTACGTATACGCGCAGATGGACCTGGGCTTCCGCGACGATGAACACCGGCGGGAGACTCTAAACTTGGTCCAGTACGCGAACCTGGCCAACCAAGCTCCTCTGACTCAAGAAGAGCTCTGGCTCATCTACCATTATCCGGAGCAGATCCGCGAGATTCTCACTCTTACGCCGTGAGGGACCGGGCGACACAAGCACGGCACTTCTTGTCCCTGACCGACACAGGGGGTCGTGTTTGGTTTCGTTTGCTGGTTAGCGATGGGCAGACCTTGATCGAACCTGGGAAGGGCCGGCGTTGGTTCAATCCTGACAGGCGGTTGACGGCCCAAGTCGTGAGGTTAAGCTCCTGGTCCCCCCTTGAGAACTTTGCTTCAGGAGGACGGCGGGTGTTGGAGGCGTCCGTAGGCATAACGGGCTGCGTTTAGCCAGATCGAGGCCGTTACCATGGAGGTCTTCTGATGCGCAAGGAGTCAGTACAGTTTCTCCGTGACATCATCGCCGCACCATCACCGTCAGGCTATGAACAACCCGCACAGCGCGTTGTGCGCCAGCGCATGGATTCCTTTGCCGACGAGATAAGAACCGACTTGCACGGCAATCTGATCGTGGTGAAGAACCCTGCAGGATCTCCTCGCGTCATGCTGGCTGGCCATATTGACCAAATCGGCATGATGGTCGTGCATATAACGGACGACGGATACCTGCGGCTGCAGCCCATTGGTGGCATCGATACCGTACATCTGGTCGGCGCCAGGGTCTGGGTCCACACTAAGTCGGGACCGATTCCCGGCATCATAGGCCGTACGGCGATTCACTTGCTCCCAGCTGAGCAGCGTGGCAAGGCCCCTGAGATTCACGATCTCTGGGTGGATCTCGGGGTTAGCGACAGGAAGGCCGCCGAGAAACTCGTGCGGATCGGCGATCCGGTGACCTGGCAGGATGGCTGGCTTGAGCTACAGGGCGGTCTGGTAGCGGCGGCAGGCTTTGACGACAAGGTTGGCGCCTTCGTCGCTATGGAGGCCCTGCGCCTCGCCGCCCAGAGAAAGCTCTCCTGCGCGCTGTACGCCGTGTCCACGGTGCAGGAGGAGATAGGCCTGCGGGGCGCCCAGACTAGCGCCTTCGGCATCGATCCGCTTGTCGGCATCGCCATTGATGTGGGCCACGCCACCGACTACCCGGGCTCCTCCAAGGATCGACAGGGCGATGTCCGCCTGGGCAAGGGCCCGATCATCGCGCGCGGCGCCAACATCAACCCAGTGGTGTTTGACCTGCTGGTAAGGGTTGCGGAGAAGGAGAAAATCCCCTACCAGCTCGAGGGCGCGCCCCGGGCTACCGGAACCGATGCCAATGTCATACAGGTGACCCGTGCCGGCGTCGCTGCCGGGCTGGTGAGCATCCCAAACAGGTACATGCACTCGGCGGTGGAGGTCGTCGCACTCAACGACCTAGAGAATACCGCCAAGCTGATAGCCGCCGCTGTGGCCGCCATAACGCCTGATATGAACTTCACGCCAGTCTAGTCCCATGAGCTCGGCCGTGTCCGCGGTAAGAGGCGAGAGCGACCAGCATCTAAGGAGGCATAGCCATGGACACAACGCCACGTTTAGCCACTTTCGTGCCCCTGCGGGACTGGTGCGCGGGTGCTGAGAGCGAGCTTGGACTGCTGGTGGGCGACAGGATTGTCCGCCCGGACGGGCTGTTTAGCTTGGCCGCGATTGAGCCCAAGGTAAGCGAGCCGATTCGGCGTGTGGAGATGGCACTAGGATCGGAGCCCTACCTGGACGCCTTCCGCGAGGCCCTCGCCTGGCTGGCTAACTCCGACGATACGACGCTTCTGCAGGTAAGCCTGCGGCGCGACGAGGTCAAGCTTCTGGCGCCCGTACCCAAGCCTGCCAAAGTCTTTGCTCTGGCTGGCAACTACATGGAGCACATCCATGAAAGCACGCAGAAGAACCTGCAGTCCATCATCTCGAAGGCCGACAGCGCGACGCCACGCGTGTTCATGAAGCCGCCGTCGGTGACTGTCTGCGGCGACGGCGACCCGATACTGCTGGGGTCCTCCAGCCGTTCGCCCGATTATGAGGCCGAAATGGCCCTCATCATCGGCCGCGCAGGCCGCTTCCTCGACCCCGACGAGGCCGCTGGGCACGTCGCGGCCGTCACCTGCTTCAACGACATCTCGGAGCGCGAGCTAAAGATTTGGGAGCGCCCCGAGACCCGCGAGTGGGACAAGTTCTTTGACTGGCTCAACGGTAAGTGGTTCGACAATGGGGCGCCGATGGGGCCCTGCGCCGTGCCCGTGGCTGACCTAGACGACATCCACAACCTGAGGATCCGCCTGTGGCTCAACGGAGAACTTAAGCAGGACGCAACCACGGCGCAGATGATCTTCAAGGCCGGCGAGATCGTGTCGTACATTTCGCAAATCTGCACACTGGAGCCCGGCGATATCATCGCCACGGGCACGCCGTCGGGAGTAGGCCACGCACAGGGGATCCGTCTCAAGGACGGCGACGTAGTAGAAATAGAGCTGGAGAAGGTTGGGCGCCTCACGAATCCTGTTCGGCAGTTGTGAGCGCGGGGCCTCGCCTGGAACCATCAAGGTGCTGGACTGAAGGGAAAGACTGGCGACGTCAGCCCCGCCAGACTTAGCAAGGGTGGGCCCAGTGCCAACAGCACGAACAGACCCAGACCCAGTACCGCCAGCACGGTGCGTCGTGGCCATATCCATGGACGCGCCAAGAACAGCCCTAGAACAGCACTCGCGGGCAGAAAGTAGCGCGCCTGCGCCTGGTAGAACACGGCATTGAAGCGCAGGAACAACGCCACAGTGAGAACCAAATGCAGAGCCAGCAGTGCCCAGGTCTGCCGTGGCCAAGGCCGCAACGCCTCCGGCCGGACCAGTAGTTTCGCCAGCCCCAGCCCCAGCGCCAGAGCCCACCATGCACCGCCCAGTAGGTAATACCACGCAGGCAGCCACAGATTCGCCTGCCCCAACACTCCCCAGAAAGACAGCGCCGTCTGCCAAGCCACCAGTCCGTAATACTGCAGGCCCGTGAAGCCGTGCTGGAGGAAGTACTCCGGCGTGGCGCGGTCCTGCGTGAAGATGCGTTGGAAAACCGCCATAGCCATGGGGTCACCGTAGAGGATTGTATTGCGGGTCGCCCAAGGGCCCCACAATAGCACCACCCCGCCGAGGAAGGCCCCCAAGCCCACCAACAGGTCGCGGTTCGGCGCGTCGGAGAAACGTGCCGCCAGGTACAACGCCGCCATCCCGACGAGAACCAGCGGCAGGGCGCTCGACTTGACAAGCATAGCCACACCAACGAGCAGGCCGGTGAGGAAAGCTCCTCGTGCCGACGGCCGGTCCTGCGCCAACCGACAGGCCCAAAGCAGCGCCAGCAAACTGGATAGCTCGGCCGCCGGATCGTTGCTAACTCCCGCACAGGCCACCACGCGCGCTGGCCACAGTGCGGCAATGACCGTAGCCGCTGCCGCTCCCAACGCAGATGCCGGGAGGGCTAACAAAGCCAGACGCCAGATCAGCACCACCGACACAGCCCCCAAGGCCACGCTAGCCAGGCGCAGCACGACGATTGCGGTGGCTCTGCCTGCCACACCCGCCACCAGGTACAGCGGCGACAGTGCCACGTAGTACAGCGGAGGCTGGTGCGCCTCGTAGTTGCCGGTGCCCGAAGTGAAGACCGGCAAGCGCCAGGCAGTCGTCAGCTCGTCGAAGTAGGCCATGTGAGCACTCTCGTCTGGCGGACTGACGCGCGCCTGTGCTGGGGTGCCCAGGTCCATGGGCTGCGTCAACGCGAGCAGCCCTGCAAGTGCCACGTACACGCCTACCACCGACAACAGGACCCAGCGCAGTGGCATGGTTGGCCGGGCATCGAGTGTCGCACTCTGAGACTCTGGCTGCATTCCTCGCTCGGACTGCTCCCTCGTATCCTTCCCCTCGCGGCGTTCGCGGTTCCTGTTCACGGCTCCGTCACCCTCAGCAACAGGAACTTACCCCTGGCGAAGGTCCTCGTCAGCTCCAGCAGGTCCTTCTGGGCCGCGTCCCGCAGCAGGCAGTGCAGTTTGTCGTCCGTGGTCTCTAGCGGGCCAAAGAACTGCTGATTGATCAGCAAGTAGTCCAGTCCCAGTCGCCGGTACTCGCCCACGAGCTTCTCAGGTGTATCAGCCGCTGCATAGTCAATGAGCTGGCTGTGGCCCGGGTCAGCCCATATCCGGTCGCGGTCCAGGTAGAACAGCCGCGGCTCGCCATAGGTACCAATCCTGGCGTTGGGCGACGTGTAACGGTTGACGTACGCCAGCGCAGCGTAGCAGTCCAGGTTCGCCGTCAGGTAGGCTTCGGCACTCGCCATACCCATGCTCACTGGCGCCATCGGCACTACCTGCCAGGCCAGAAACAGCAGCGCCACGACGCTCCACACTGCCGTCAGCGTACGCAGGGCCATTCTGGCCGGTCCCTCACACTGCCACAGCCACGACAGCGACAGCCCTGCCACAGGCACTACCAGCGCGATCCACGGCAGCAGATAGCGCTCAAGCTGCGTACTTTCAAGCCACCAGACCCAGAACAGCGCGAAGAGGGCAACCAGCCACACCACAGCCGCAGGCTTTCGTTGTCGCAACAGTAACACCAGCGGCGTCAGAGCTAGGTACATCGGGCCATAGCTCAGCATGGTCATGGCCGTGAGCCGCGGCTGGCGCGGCGAGTAATACTCTGGGAAGAGTGTCAGGGTGAAGGGCGCAATAAGCAGCTTGAGCGGATGCCGTGCCCCGGCCATACGCTTGCCCAACAGCGATAGCTTGTGCCACTGGTCCTCAGGCGGCAGTTGGCCGTAGCCAAAGCTCGCGTGGTGGTAGGCGTAGGCCTGCGCTTGCGGCGCCGACCAGTGCTTGCCACCGAAGATGCCGTAGGCGAAGGGGTACACCGGATTGCCCGTCAAGATCCAGGACTTGGCATACCAGGGTACCGCCAAAGAGCCCGCAAGAGCCGCGTAGAGGATCACGGGACCCAGGCGGCGGCGCAGACGGAAGCACCAGAAGACCGCCGCCAGAAACAGGATGCCGAAGGTGAACAGGCCCTGCATCTTGACGGTCATACCCGCGCCGGCCATGAGGCCCGCTCGCGCCAGGTCCGCTGGGCCACCCTCCCGCCGCCAGGCAAGCAGGTAGTCCACAGCGAGGAGGCAAAAGAAAACGCTGCCCAAGTCGACATAGCCTACCGTAGCCAGCCATCCGAAGAGGGGTGTGCTCAGCAGTACCCAGGCAGCAGGGCCTGCGGCCTGGGGCGCCACGTGCCGCAGCGTCAACCGCCATAGCGCCACAGCCGACAGGACCGCGAAGCCCCAATGGAAAAGCTTAGCTGCCCCCTGGCCGCCCAAACACAGGCCCTCGCAGTAGAGCATCACCACCGTGGCAGGGAACTGGCTGTGGTGGTCATACCACAGCGGCTCCACACGCCCGTGGCGCAGATAGACCTTAGCCTGGGCGAGGTGCTCGCTGATGCCGTCCCAGTCGCGCGCGTCGGATGGCCCCAGAGTACCGAGGAAGGTCAGGATCAGCCACAGAACCGCGAACCCGTACAACAGCCGATAGGGCGAGTACCTGAGCGCACGAACCGCCCGGGCCAGAAAGCCCTTCACCGCCGCGATGACACCGCGCAACGAACCCAGGCCTATAAGCAGGGCGAGGGCGGGAATTGCGATCAGAACCGGCAGCCGCAACTGCCCCAATAGCCCTGCCGCGAGCACAGCGTAGGCCAGCAGCACGTAACCCAGGCCCAGAGAGGCGAGCAAACGCGGTCCCTGGTCAGTCCTCGACCAGTTCAGCCAGCGCCAGCAGGTCCAGCCCAAAGCCCAGGCTGCCAGCGATATGGTGACCCAAGCCAGTACGGCCACAGGAGGGGGAGCGAGATTGGGTGCTGCGAGCCAGCCAGGCATCGGTGAGAGTCTCCGGTCAGGTCACGGGTGGCTAGACGGTAGCAAGAGACGCCATTGGTATCAAGACGCGCCCACTCCGCAGTCGCCCTGACGCGGGATACCGGCAGCGGTGCCCTGCGGCCCGGCGCGACGCTTGCGGGCCACCAGCGACTCGAGGAAGGCCTCCACACGCAGCCGCGAGCGTGCATCCAGCGGCCCGGGGGCGTCGCCCTCCAGCGTCAGGACTGGTATCCCTACGGATCGCTTGATAAGCGTGTCCTGAATTTGGCGAAAGCAAAAGCTCTGCACGTAGTGAATCAGCCCGTCGAGGGAGCGCAGAGCGATGTGATGGTTTATGTCCTCTAGGCGTCCGAAGACCGAGTAGGGATAGGTATAAGCCAGGTACTGGGACAGCAGGTCTACCTCAAGGCTGTCGGCCATTGTGAACTGTCGTTGGAACTCGTTGAACACTACGCGCGCTCCTCGGCCCTCTAGGAAGTCGTAGAGGTCCGTAATGATGGGTGGTACACCCGCGTAGCCAAGCCTCAGTGCTGGCGGCTGCGGCGCGCGGGCCGCGGCGGTATCCAGGAAGGCCTCCAGTTCCGTACAGAAGCGCGCTGGGTCGCCGTTGAAGTCGCTGGACTGGACCTGCCACAGATGGTTCTCGGCCCCCGTGATCTTGTGCTCTTGCCAGGTCATGGTGTCGAGCTGTGCCAGGAGCCGACGCACAGGAACGAGCTTGACACGAACCTCCTCGGCCGCCTGCCACGTGGTTCCCAGCGCCGCGCAAAGCCGCCGGATCTGGGTGCGTAGGCTCTCGACATCGCCCTCGTAAGGATACGCGAAGGGAATCGTCTCGATGCCCACACTCTGCCAGGTCTCCATCATTGCGTGAGTCTGGCTACAATCCCCTTGAGTGACCGCCACGACGCGCTTGATGCCCACGGCCAGCGCGGTCGAGTACAACCCGCGGATCCACCCACAGCAGGTACGCGGATAGCCCGCGAGTTCGGCCTGACGCACCAGCGCGCCCGGGTCGTCCGCCGTGATGAACAGATTGTTCAGATCCACCGGCACCAGGCCAGCAGCCAGCACGACCTCCACCGGGATCGTGGTGGTCATCCCCACATGGCGGCCGTCGGAGAGGTCGGGAAGGGCGGACATCATGGCGCTCCCATAAGCTGGTGGCACTGCGGGATGATCCGTACCTCAGAGAAGAGCTGCGCGGCAATGTTGAGCATGTCGAGCAGGCGTGGGAAGCGGGGCGCCGTCAGTCCACCCGCAGACGTGATCGGTTGCACGATGAGCGTAAGTTCGCTGCGTGCCTCGGCCAATACCCCCACGCCTTCGCTGAACTCTTCGGCCGACACGATTTCGGCCACCGGCACCTTCACGAAGAGCTCCGCCTGACAGGCAGCCGCTGACCAAGCGAACAGCTCCAGCGGCAGGGGTGTGCGCAGAGTCGAAGGCAGTTTCAAATCCATGCAGACCCAGGAGACGAAGGGGCTTATCCGGCGCAGAGCTCCAGGATGGTGCCCGGAAGTCTCCAGTAGGACCGGCAGGTCGCACTGCTGCAGGGCCCCCGCCAGAGCCAGACAGAAGTCGGGATACAGCAGCGGCTCGCCACCGGTGAGAGCACAGGAGTGGACAGCGTTCCCGGGATGCCCTGCGCGAAGCTCCCCGACAGCAGCCACGACATCCGATAGAGCCACTGGATTCTCGGCTGTGTGTTGTTCACCGCCAAGGCCCTCGAAGCGCGCCAGGGGCGGGCAGCTGCGGGCATAGGGCGTGTCGCAATACAGGCAATCCAGGTCACAGCCGGCTAGACGAACAAAGATCTGGGGCAGGCCGACCAGCAGCCCTTCTCCCTGCACAGAGTAGAAAACCTCAGCCAGAGGAGCGGCGATCTCTATGGCACCCACCGTACTTTGCTGCATGCCACCGCCACCTGCCGCACCTCATCCGCATAGCGCTGGGCCACCAGACCGCCTACTTGCAGCGCGTCAATTTTGAGCTCGCCCAGCCCTACCGCCGCTATTGGCGCACCGGTGGGGTCGACGTTGACACCCAGGTGCACCAGCGACGAGACTGGCGACACCGTAGCTATGGAGACGGAAAGCTTGCGCTGGTCGATAAACAGATCGTCGCCCTTGCGTGTGATGAGCCTACCCGTCAGCTCTGCCACCACCTCCCCGACAAGAGCGCAGAGAAGATGCTGACGCAGCACCGCTCGATGCAAGTCTTGGTCGAAGTGCTCGACGAGGAAGTGGAGCATTAGGGCCGCGCGGATGGTCTCCTGCTGCCGACGGTCCACCAGATCCACCAGTGCCTCGCCCGAGACTGCCGCGGGGCCGGTGAAGTAGACTAGTGCGTCGCCCTGCACCCCGAAGCGGTCGTAGATCCAATGCGACCGAAGCTGCGACCCGTCGTAGGTCAAATCCTCTCGGCAGCAGATGACGTTCATTGCCTTTGATCCTGATCCTTGGTCCCCCGACGGCTCGAGCGATAGCGCAAATACTCAACGGCGACAGCCACAGGTGTTAGATCGCAGTAGGTCGCGAGTCTGTCGCACACACGGTTCAACTCGCGGTCGTGAAAAACAGCGCCTTCAGGGTCACTGTGGCGAACGACAACATCGGTCTCATAGACCATGGAAAGGGACTTGGCGAGCAAGCGGGCAAGCTGAATCGGATACCGTCGGGCCTGCACCGAGCTGAACAGTTTTATGAGTTTTTCGTTCAATTCGCTCCAAGCGCGAACAGATTGACTCCTGGCCGTAGTCTCCCGGACCTGGTCTTCGGCGCGCTCTTCGGAAAGGCGCTCTATCTGTTTGACGCGTCGCCAGGCGTCCAGGGTGTCGCCCTCGATCACACGTAGCTCGAGGCGACGGCCAGACCGCGCCAGCAGGATCTCTTGGATCCGCATGCGGTTGGCCGCCGTCTGCACATAGCTGGCATACCGCATATCACGAGGGTTGAAACCAATGACAAAGGTCGAGTCCTCTATGGTCAGAGGCACCGCACGGGCCACAGCGTCCCACAAGCTACGGTTGACCGGACCGCGATGCAGCCCTTCGATGACCGCCTTCCACAGCTCCGTGACATCAAGATCAACTGAATCCGTGGACTTTTCCCTGTCGTTCGTGTCAGCCATCTGGGTGCCTCCCGGAGGCAGCTCTAGCTGCTTACTAGGTTTGGATTATATCACACGCAGCGCCCGTAGCCAGTGTCCTAGCCTGCCCGTGGGCCGCAACGTCTCAGGCCAGTCGAGGACCTATGCCCTCCTCCCTGTGTTAGCGATGGAGGACTCGAATAGAGGATGGCCATGAGACCAGGAAGGCGTCCGCAGTTACACAAAGCGAAACAGGACAGAAACCATACTCCCCCTAACCAATCCAAGGCGGGAGTGTACAGTTTCCGCAGGATAGACTTGGCCAGAGGGCGGGGTAGCTGGTAGCCGTTGCTGCCGCGCAGGAACGAGCGCGAAGGTGGCAGGTTTCTCGTGGAACCGGACCAAGATTCTCCCTCGGAGCCTATCGGGGCGTCGGCTGCTCTATGATTATTCCTGCCCTGGGCCCTCACCACTGCCTCCTGGCGGCCAAAGATTCATCCTGC
>JAKORR010000011.1 GCA_029777735.1 Armatimonadota bacterium
AATACGTGCGCCAGGTACTCAAAGCAGGGACTCCAGGGGACGTTGGTCCCGCCGTGCACGGCTACTTCGACGCTTCCCACTCCCACCAGAAGCGGCGGAAGCACGGATTGCAGGACAAGACCGACCGATCCGGCACTGCCGCGTTCCTCGGCCACGTTGAACTCGTAGGGCCCTGCCCGCACAGCGCCCGGAACCAACTTGAGCTCCTGCGAGCCAAAGGCATCACCCTGTAACTGTCCGCCGCACACAGTAGCGACGGCGCGTGCCGCGGTGAGATGCTGGGCGGCCAGACCTGGCTTGGGGCGAGCGGCACGGATGTGGGTTAGGCATAGTGCCTGGCCCGTCAAAGCGGCCAGAGACAGACTGGTGCGCAAAATCTGACCGCCGCCTTCGCCGTAAGAGCCGTCTATCTCGACGTAGCAACCCATTCTCTTCAGTCTGTCACCGCAGAACCGCCAGCGCGGCATAGCCAACTACTCGGTGCCCCACGATCATCCCGGAGTGGCTATAGGCGAGCTTCTCCACTGTTGTCGCGCCAAGGAGCCGCGCCGCGTGCAGCATCGCCGCCACGGCCGCGTAGCCGCACATCCGCCGGCTTGGCCCAATCCGGACTAGCGCGTCGGTCTTCCAGTCGAGCATGAGCTGTATCAGCTCCGCATCGGTCCTTTCAGCCTGTTCGCGCGGCAGGTCGTGCGACAGGTCGGTGCTCGCCACGATGACCGCGTTGCGCCCTTCCAAGGCCCGGGCTAGTGCTTCTCCAACGCGCCGCGGGTGCTCTAGTGGCGGGCTCGGTTCCAGCATGATTACTGGCACAATACGTAGCTCCGGACCGTAAAGATGCTGTAGGAACGGCAGCTCTACCTCCAGGCTGTGCTCGGCAGAGAAATACTCCCCACCCACAGCCATGTCTGGCCATGCCTCGGCCACAGCTGTCGCCACTTCTTCGTCGATTGGCGACTCGCCGAGCGGCGTCAGCCAGCTACCCGATGTTTGCACTGCGGCAGGTGCGTAAGGGGGTATGGCGTGGTTAGGTCCGATGAGGACCGCTACAGCCGGCACGCCGTCGGCGGCCAGACGAGCGAAGGCGTGGGCTGCCGTGCCGCCGGAGTACATGTAACCTGCATGGGGTGCCACTAGGCCCACCACGCGCCTGGGGCCATCGCTGCGCACTTCCGGTAGACGCCCCGGTCCGAAGCGGCTCGTGTAGCACTCCTCAATCTGGCGCCTCAGTCGCTCCGCTGTGCCCTCATAGAACTGCCCCGCCACTACCGGTCTGCGAATTCCGCCCTCTCTCGCCATAGCTATCACCCTCTTGAGGTGTATAATAACTTTCCTTTACGCCTGTTGGAATCGCGCAGCAGGAGCCTTGGGCTTGCCTCTCGCAGCAGCCCGGCGTTCACTCTGCTGCATCAGGTTCCTTTGGCCATCTCCGCTAGGGCCGTCGCGACCCCGTGGGGTGCCACCACTCGTTCTTGGCGGTCCTTGCGACAGCGCACTTCTACCACTCCCTCGGACTTCAATCGCTTGCCCACGACTACTTGGAAGGGAAAGCCCACCAGATCGGCATCCTTGAACTTGACGCCTGGCCGCTCCTCGCGGTCATCGAGCAGCACCTCCCAGCCGGCTTCCTCTAAGGCCACAGCCAGCTCTTCGGCCCTCCGGGCCACTTCTTCGTCCCGTTCGAGGCTCAGGACAACAACCTGGAAGGGAGCCACCGCCAATGGCCAGATGATCCCGTCCTCGTCGTGACCGTTCTCGACGATGGCGGCCACGCAGCGGCTCACCCCGATACCGTAGCAGCCCATGACGACGGGTACCTGCTCACCTCCGGGTGTGTCCACCACCGCCCCCAGCGGCTCGGAGTACTTGGTGCCGAGCTTGAACAAATGCCCCAGCTCTATCGCCCGGTGCATACTCAGGTAGCCTTCCTCACACCGCGGGCACGGGTCTCCGTGTACCACCTGGCGCAGATCTGCCCATTCGTCTACTCTGAAGTCTTTGCCCCAGTCCACACCCACCAGGTGCGCATCGGCCCGGTTCGCGCCCACCGCAAACTCCGTCATGGCTGCGATCTCGTGGTCGGCGATGATGTAAATCTCATCCCGGAGTCCCACCGGCCCGGAGAAGCCTACCGGTGCACCCGTTAACTCCAGAATCTCTTCCGGTGTGGCCATGCGAAGCTCACCTGCTCCCAGCGCCACCTGCAGCTTTAACTCGTTTAGCTCCCGATCGCCACGTACCAAAGCGGCCACAAACCGGCCGTCGGCATAATACAACAGTGTCTTGACGAGTTGATCGGCACTGCACCCCAGGAACTCCGACACTTGCTCGATCGTGGTCATACCGGGCGTCTCAACCAGTTCCCGATTAGTCAGCGCATTACGTTCCTTCACAGGCTCAGGTTTACGCGAGTAAGCACACTCCGCATTCGTCCTGTAATCACAATTATCACAGATGAGAATTGTGTCCTCCCCCGATTCCGATGGGAGCATGAACTCACGCGTGTCGCTTCCGCCTATCACGCCCCCCTCGGCTTCCACAATCACGGTCGGCAGGCTCAGGCGAGCGAAGATCCGGCGATAGGCCTCGTACATCATATCATAGGCACGATCCAGACCATCGCGGTCTACGTCAAAGCTATAGGCGTCCTTCATGAAAAACTCACGCCCGCGGATCAGCCCGGCCCGCGGACGCAGCTCGTCACGGAACTTGACCTGAATCTGGTACAGGTTCACCGGCAGCTGCTTGTAACTGCCCACGTCCCGCGCCAGGAGGCTCGTGATGACTTCTTCGTGGGTTGGTCCTAGAGCAAACCATCGCCCGCTCCGGTCCTCCACGCGCAACATCAACGGCCCATAGTCAAACCACCGCCCCGTCTTTTCCCAGATCTCGCTGGGGCTAAGGACGGGCATGTGGACCTCAATGGCGCCCGCCCTGTTCATCTCCTCTCGGATGATCTTCTCGACCTTGCGCAAAACCCGTAGGCCCAGGGGTAGGAACGCGAATACACCGGCCGAGACCTGGCGGATGAAACCGCCTCGTAGCAGCAGTCGGTGGCTGGGCAGATCGGCCTCAGCGGGCGCCTGTCTCAGCGTCGGCATATAGTAACTGCTTGCTTTCACTCTTGCGTCCTCCTCAGCCTGGTCCCCGGGAGCAAGGGGGATTCCCCTAAGCATGGGCGAAATGCGCCCATCGAAGTCTCCCGATTACGACCGGGACCCGGACCGCTGGCCGCCCAAACTTGCGCTCCTAGTCGGCCTTCCGTCGGCGTAGATCGCCCAGCAACCGCTCCAACTCCTCACGTAGCGCTGCGAGAGCCTCGGCGGACGGAACCGTACGCAGCACCCGCCCTTGCCGGAAGATCAACGCGCGCTCCCGACCACCAGCAACGCCCAAATCTGCCTCCCGCGCCTCGCCTGGGCCGTTGACCTCACAACCCATGACCGCGACGACCAGGGGCTCCTCTACGGCGCTTAGCAGCTCGGCTACGTCCTCGGCGAGCGCCTGAACGTCGATCTGCGTGCGCCCACAGGTCGGACAACTCACCAGCATAGGCCCAGCCTGTAAGCCCAACGACCGCAGGATCAACCGCCCCACTCTCACTTCTTGTTCGGGCGGTGACGTCAGCGACACGCGAATCGTGTCGCCAAGGCCTTCCTCCAGCAGTATACCGAGGCCGACGGCCGATTTTACCACGCCTTCGTCCGCTGGCCCAGCCTCCGTGATGCCTAGGTGCAGTGGCAGGTCTGACCGCTCCGCAAAGATCCGATTGGCCTGGACCGTCCTCGCCACGTCGGCGGCCTTGATGGACACTACCACGTCCTTAAGGCCCAGCTCCTGTACTATCTCAGCATTGCGTAAGGCGCTATCGGCCAGAGCCTCAGCCGTCGGCCCACCATATTGCGCCAGCAAGTCCCGCTCTAGTGAGCCAGCATTGACGCCTACCCGCACAGGTATTCCGCGCTCCAGGCACGCCTCCACCACCCGTGCCACAGCTTCGCGGTTCCCGATGTTGCCTGGGTTGATGCGCAGCTTAGCCACACCTGCCCGCGCCGCGGCAACTGCCAGATGCCAGTCGAAGTGGATGTCGGCTACGAGGGGTAGAGGACTCCCCGCGACCAGGGCGGGTAGAACGGCCGCAGCGGCCTGGTCAGGAACGGCTACCCGCATGAGGTCACCGCCCGCGGCTGCCACGCGCTTTACCTGTTCTAGAACCTGCACCACATCAGTGGTGGGGCATTTGGCCATGCTCTGCACGGATACAGGTGCACCCGCTCCTATCAGCAGATTGCCTGCCCGCACCTGGCGCGTCAAACGACGCTGAGCGGTGAAGGAACCGGCAGAGTCGGACCCTTTGGGGGACATCAGCTCAAGCCTCTCACGGCGTCCTATACCGTACTAGGTTTAGTATATCTTTGTACGTGAAGGCTGCGAAGATGAACAACACCAACACGAATCCGAGCACCAGGATCGCATTTCGCGCCCGTTCGCTGATCCGACGCCGCGTCACGACTTCCCAACCAACCATCACCAGGTGGAACCCGTCGAAGGGGGGAATCGGCAGCAGATTGATGATCGCCAGGTTGGCGCTGATGAGACCGCCCCAGCTCAGTACTGCGGACCAGCCGATACGGGCCTGCTCGGCTGTCATGGCCATGATTGCGATTGGTCCGCCGAGGTCCGCCGAGATTTCCCGCTGAAGCATAGCCTGCAGGGACTTGATCATAAGTACCACAGACCCGATGGTCCCGTACACGGCGTGCTCGAGGCCTTCCTTGAGCGTCGGGCGTCGACTCGGCGGTGCCAGAACAACCCCAATGCGTCCGACTTGACGGTGTGGCGTGCGGACTGTGCCGTTCGGCCCTGGCTCGGCTACCCGTTCCCATCTAACGGCGGGTGTGACTGTGAGCACAACTTCTGTGCCGTTGCGTAACACCTTCACCCTTAGCGGAGTCTCTGGCCGCTGGGCTATATAGTCAGAGAGCGCCGTCACGTTTAGCGGCGCCCAGGTCACGCCAAGCGCGTCCCCTATCGCCGTCTCACCCCGTGCGGGATCATTGGCCAGAGTCGCCAGTCTTGTGGCGACGGCTTCGGGCACCACGACGTTCATCTCGCGGAAGAGTTCGCCTGGCGACGTTGCCCTGGGGTCCAGCACCACGAGCTTGACCCTTTGCCCCGGCTTGTCAGCGAGCAAGTCGACCATCTCACCCGCCAGTGCCACACGCTTGCCATCCACGTACTGAACCGTCATGCCCGGAATCAGACCCC
>JAKORR010000121.1 GCA_029777735.1 Armatimonadota bacterium
CACGGGCAAGAGTACGCTCTTGGCGCACCTGGCCAGCGTGATAGGCCCCTATGCTCAGGTTGCCTCGTTCGAGGCCTTCACCGATCCGCCCGGCCACTTGGAGAGCCTCGCAGTCCTGGCCGGGGCGCGGCTGGTCACCTGTGCTGAGACCCGGGAGGGGACGCGGCTGAATGAACAACGGCTCAAGGCCCTCAGTCATGGAAATGACCGCATGAGCGCCGCGTTCAAGTACGGCCACGAGTTCTCATTCACCCCCTGCGCCAAGCTGTGGCTGGCACTCAACCACAAGCCGAGGGTCCAGGACGACAGCAGTGGATTTTGGCGGAGCGTCCGGCTCCTCCCCTTCAATCGCGTGTTCGACCCAGAGGATGACCCCAACCTCGGCGCGACCCTCCTGGCGGAACGCGCAGGGACGCTGGCGTGGCTGGTACGGGCGGCCCGGGACTGGTACGCGACGGGCCTGCCACGGGTGCCTGAGGTCTTGGACGCGACACAGGCTTGGGAGCGCGAGGCCAACCCCCTCGGCGACTGGCTGGAAGCGCGTTGCCGTGAGGACGAGAGCTACCAGGCGACAGCCCTGGCCTTGTGGGAGAGTTACCTCGACTGGTGCGATGAGGAGAGGATTCCGGAGCGCGAGAGACTGAGCCGCCGAGCCTTCGGAGCGCGACTGACCACGCGGTGGGGGAAAGCGGTTCCAGCACGGCAAGAGGGCCGGGTGGTGCGCGTTTATCGAGGGGTAGCACTGATACAGGTGTAACGCAGTAACGCAAAAGGGGGGTGTTTCCAGGAGTTTCCTTCGCGCACGCGTGTGTATAAAGGGTAAAACGGGGGTCTATGCGTTACTGCGTTACACTCGACCGTTTTTCTGCAAGCCCCCCCGTGGGGGGAACACAAAAGAGGTGACAAACCAGTGTACTACACAAACGGAAGGAGGAGAAGGCGGCGGCCTAAGCGCAGCCGCCTAATAATTGCTCCAGAGTCGGACGCTCCGGATGCATTCGGACTAATGCTTGAATGGGGCCCAGGGCGAAGGAGAAAGCTTCCTCTGTGTGGTGCAAAGACCTGCGCGGGCACGCCCTGCCGC
>JAKORR010000122.1 GCA_029777735.1 Armatimonadota bacterium
AATGGGAAGCCCGCGGGCTTCTGGTGGCCGAAGCTGAGATAAGCGGTGGTCGGGTGGAGCTGGCGCTACCGCCGGGCGAGCTGGTCCTGGCGGCGGCCTACCCGGTGGCGGAGGGAAGGCTGGACCTCAAGGGCGCGGTGGACCTCAGCGCGCAGGTTAGGGACGGTCGCCTGACTTGGACCGCGCCGCCTCGTGCCTGGCAGCTCCTGGTCATCACGCAGGACCGCCTCTACGAGAACACCCACGCGGCGCTGAGCCTCGCCGACAAGCTGCCCTACATCAACTTGCTCATGGCTGAGCCCACAGCTCGTTTCATCGAAGTGACTCATGGCGCCTACGCCAAGCATCTGGGGGATGACCTTGGCCGCTGGTTCGTCGCGACCTTCACTGACGAGCCCTCGCTGATGAGCGTATTCATGCGTCCGGCGAACTACCGAGTCCTGCCATGGTCGCCAGGCTTTCCCGATGAGTTTCGCAAGCGGCGCGGCTACGACCTGCGCCCATTGCTGCCTGCGGTGGTCACGGATGTCGGAGGGGACGAGCGCAGAATCCGCTACGACTTCTGGCTAACCGTGGCCGAGCTGGTGTCGGAAAACTTCTTCGGCCAGATCCAGGACTGGTGTCAAGCCCACAACATCCTTTCGGGTGGGCACCTGCTCATCGAGGAGTCCTTGGCTGCCCATGTGCCTTACTACGGCGATTTCTTTCGCTGTGTGCGGCGACTCGACGCCCCTGGCATCGACTGTTTGACCAGCCTGCCGCCCCAAGTGCCCTGGTATATCGCGCGATTAATCTCTAGCGCCGCGGACCTGGACGGCAAGACCGTTACGATGTGCGAGACCTCCGACCACGTCCAGCGATATCGGCCCCCCGGTGATACGCGTCCCGTCCGGCAGGTCACTGAAGAGGAGATCCGTGGCGCCTGCAATCGCCTTATCCTCGGCGGCATCAATACCATCACAAGCTATTACTCCTTCAAGGGCCTCGACACGGAGGCTCTGGTGCGCCTCAATGAGTGGGTTGGCCGCTGCTGTACGATGCTCACCGGTGGCCACCAGGTTACCGATCTGGCGCTGCTGTATCCTATCGAGAGCCTCTGGCCTCGCCAGAAGCCTGCTCGCCATGGCCCCAATGACTCCCCGGACATCGGTAGGATCGAGGCCAGGTTCCGGGAGGCAACGGAGACTCTTTACAACGCGCGCCGCGACTTCACTTACGTGGACTCCTTGACTCTGGGCGAAGCGAAGGTGCGCGACGGCGCGCTGGTTCATCGTGACCTGCATTGGCGCGTCGTGATCCTGCCCGGCGCCGACACACTTCCGCTGGCGGCCTGGGAGAACCTAGCGGAGTTCTGGCGCCAGGGCGGCGTCGTGGTAAGCCTCGGAGCACTTCCCACGAACAGCGAGGCAGAGTTCCCGTCGCCCAGCGTGCAGGCGCTAGCTGCGGAGATGTTTGGAACTGGTGAAGGCTCACGGGTGAAGGCAAGCGAGTCCGGCGGCGCTGCTATCTTTTTCGCCGCCGGGTCGGAAGCCCTGCTGCCTGTGATGCTGGACAAACTGTTGGAACCCGACGTCGTGGCGGCTAATGATGGCTCGCCTCTGCGCGTCACGCACCGTCGTATCGATGGGCACGAAGTCTATTTCATCATCAATGACAGCGGCGAGTCCTGCAGCGACACGGTCTCTGTGGCCGCTGAGGGCCCAGGCGAGCTCTGGGACCCGGCCACAGGGAAGAATTCGCCCCTCGCCGGTCCCAGGAACATCAAGCTGGTTCTCGAACCCTATAGCGGAGTGCTACTCCGCTTCGCTAGAGCTGCGCCGCCGCGCCGCCTTCCGGTAGAGTCAGGTGGTCTGCCAGGTCTGACGATAACGCCCTTGCCGGCCTGCGAGCCCAAGCCGGGCAAGGGGGAATTCGTGGAGGCCACGGT
>JAKORR010000123.1 GCA_029777735.1 Armatimonadota bacterium
AGGCAGGCCTTCTACGAGGCATGGCACGAGGAGATGATCCGGAACCGCAAGAGCGCTCAGCTCGCTTATATCCGGGCTCTGCGCGCAGACCCGGGCTACGATCGCGCGCGTCTGCGGTACGCCCAGACGGTCTTCGACCTCGGCGAGCCAGCCCAAGCCCTGGCGGAACTGGCTCGCCTCACGCAGGCGCGGCCTAGGCTCGGTGCAGCCCACCTGCTCCGCGCTGAGATGCTGATAAAACTAGCAGAGGATGGACACGCGCCGGAGGGCTGGCTCCAGCAGGCGGAGACTCACCTGGCCGCAGCTATGCAGGACCCTGACTGCGACCACGGTCGGGCCTGGACACTCCGCGCCCGCATGTTGATGACACAGGGACAAACGGCAGAGTGTGCTAAGGCCGCGCGGAAGGCCATCGCCCTCGAGCCCGGACGCCCCGAGGGCTACCATCTTCTTGCCCTCGCGTTGACGGCCGACGGTCTGCTCATCGAGGCCGCCTGGGCCGAGGCCGCCGCCGTGCTCGCCGATCACGAGTACATTGCTGCGGCAGAAATGCTCTTTAATCTGCGCCAAGCGCCACAAGTTGCGAGCGCAGTGCCCCACGCCAGGCAACTAATTGACGAAATGTGGCAGTAGGCCGTCATTTAAAAGCACCTGCGGCCCATAGGTACGTATGCGTCCAGAGAACGCCGAAATGAGTCGTATGATGACCGAAGGAGGCAACTTTCTTGACGAACACAACGATTCGGCGAACCCAGGTGGCGAGGGCCCGCCTGCCCGTCACTCTGCTCGCCTGGACCACTACCGTCGTCTTGAGTCACGCGGACCTGCGGGTCTACCGCGCAGTGTATAGCCCCGGTCCCATCTCCGCCGAAGCTGCGCTCGACAATCTCTCAGGCGCAGCGCTGATGGAAGGCTTCACCAATAGCGCCAGCGTGCCCGCAGAAGTGCAGACGCGCGCCGCCATCTTCCAGACCGGCAAGGGCCTGCGCTTCATCGTCGAGTGCCTGGAGCCACACATCGATCAGATACCGGCGGCCTGCACGCAACGCGACGGCGACGTCTTCGCTGATGATTGCGTGGAGGTGTTTCTGGCGCCTGCCCGTAACACGGATGAGTACTACCACTTCGCCACAAACGCCTTGGGCACACGCTTCGACGAAGAGGTGCACAACCGTGCCTGGAATCCGTCATGGGACCTGGAAGTCACCCGCGCCCAGGATCGTTGGAGGGTGGACATGACGGTGCCCTTCGCCGAGCTTAGCTCCAGGCCCGGTCCCGGTGCGGTGTGGTGGTTCAACGTATGCCGCCAGCGCCACAAGGACACGAAGCTTGAGCTCAGCGCCTGGTCGCCCACGGGTGACAACTTCCACAACGTTTTGCACTTCGCGGCCTTGGTCTTCTCCGATGACTATGCACAGGCTCTGGGTACCAGTGTTCTGGAGCCCGCCGAGAGTCAAGTTGAGCGCCTCCGGGCGAGGGCACGCGTCGCGCCGGAAGCGGAGGCGCGGCTCGGGCTCTACCTCGAAGAAGCGACACGGCTCTTGGCGCCCGTGCGCGACATCGTCGGACGTCGCGTTGCCCTATCTACGCCCGAGTTCGCACGCAATCTCGAAGTCGGACTGGCGGTGCTCGACCGTCTGGACGAGGCCCAACATGACGTAGAGAATATCGTCGTCGCCGCTGAGAGAACCCGGCAGCTGCAGGCCCTTGCTCGTCCCGGGCAGGCACTGCTCGTGTGGGCGACTCGCGCCATCACCAACACCAAGGTCCTACCCACCCCCAACCCGCCGGAACAGATCTCGCGCGTGTTGTCGCTGCGAGCCTGCAGAGGCGAGTATGAGCCTGCATCCTTCGTCGTCTATCCACTGTCGCGTAACATGAAGATCGAGGTGCGCGTCACGGACCTAAGGGGGCCCGCGGGTGTCATTCCCGCAGCCGCGGTCGACGTGCGTGCAGTCAAGTGCTGGTACCAAAGCGGCGGTAGTGGCCGCTTCCCCATCAACCAGCACCTGCGGCTGCTTACGCCCGAGCTCCTGCTCAAGGACGACGATCTCGTGCGCGTAGACTACGAGAAGAAAGAAAACTACGTGCGTCTTACCTTCCCCGATGGGAGCCGCAAGTGGCTGTGGATTAGTAGCCCTACGCCGACGCCTGAAGAGAAAGACGTGTCGGTAGAAGCCATGCCCATCCGCGACGCGAGGGAGCTACAGCCGGTGCGTGTGCCGGCACGCAAGGCTAAGCAGTTCTGGGTGACGGTGAAGGTGCCGGCGGACGCCAAGTCCGGCCGGTACGCGGGCGACGTGGAACTGTGGTCGCTGGGCCGCCGCGTGGAGATTCTGCGCCTAGAGCTCGAGGTCTTGCCCTTCGACCTGGCGCCTAACCCACTCGAGTCGAGTATCTACTTCCACTGGGGCATCACCATCGACGAGCAAGGGCAGGGCTCCGTGGCGCACTCCAAACGTACCTGGGCCCAGTACCGGGCGGAACTAGAGAACCTATTGGCCCATGGCGTCAACAATCCGACGTTGGGCGTGCGGTTCAACACGGGGCTGCTGCCCAAGGCCCTAGAACTGCGCCGGGAGGTCGGTCTGCGGTGCGATAACCTCTACTATCTCATCGCCCCGACCAGCGCACCCACCGAGGAGATAAAGGAGATCATCAGCATCGCCAAGCAGTACGGATATGAGAACGTCTACTTCTACGGCCGCGACGAAGCGCGCGGCGAGGCCCTGCGGGCCCAGCGCCCTGACTGGGAAAGGGTTCACGCAGCCGGCGGAAAAGTCTTCGTGGCCGGGTCCGCAGGCCACAACTTCCCGGATATGGGCGATCTACAGGATCTGCTCGTCTGCTACGGCGATCCGAGTAAGGATGAGGCTGCCTTGTGGCACAGCAAGGGCCACAAGATTTTCTGCTATGCCAACCCACAGTCGGGCATCGAAGAGCCGGAGACCTACCGGCGTAACTTCGGACTGCTGCTGGGTGTGAACGGCTACGACGGGGGCATGACGTACATCTACTACCACGGCTGGAATGATTTCAGCGGTGAGCGTTACCGCCAGCACAACTTCGTCTACCCTACAGCCGACGGCGTGATAGACACAGTGCAGTGGGAAGGCTACCGCGAGGGCATCGACGATTTGCGCTACTGGGGAACGCTGCGCCAGGCTATCGACGAAGCCGAGAAGAGCGGTGGTAAGGCGGCGGCATTAGCGGCGCAGGCCCGCGCCTTCCTCGGCATGATAGACGTGACCGGCGACCTGTACGCCGTTCGAGACGAGATGATCCGCTGGATTCTGGCGCTCAGGGAAGCGACGAGGTAGACCCTAGGTAGCATGCGGCTGCCTCTTGACGCCGCGCGGGTGCAGGACCTTCCCGGCACGGCTCGAAGAGGTCTCCTACGCAAATGAGGTGATCGCCGTGAGCGCAAACCGCTGGTTGGCAGGCAGTGGGGTGGTTGTGATGCTCTGGTTGATGCCGCCGTGCGTGCCACAAGCTCAGCCCCTCAGCGCTCAGCCACGCATCGAGCGCCTGGTCCTCGCCGACGGCGAATCCGTCGACGGGTGGTCCGTGACGGAGGGCACACTCGAACCCTCCTCTGTCCGCGCCCGCTCGGGTCGATCCTTGCTGTTCCACATCCTTGTGGACTGGCACGGCGGCGAGGCCGCGTACCCCATCGGCTGGCCCAGGTGCTGGTTCAAGGTGCCTGAGGAAGCTAGGGACTGGACCCGCTGGGAGCGCCTCCGGTTCTGGATCTACGCCGACACCAGCCGCGACGAGTTGCCCGACACCCCGCTGTCGCTGCTCTTAACCACCGTCGGACCGCGAAGCAATTGGAGTCGCGACTTACCCCTAAAGAAGGGCCGGTGGATTGAGTTTGTCTTTCCACTTGATGATCTCCCCGGCGCGGACACGGTGCGCGAGCTCAAGTTCTCGATTTCCGAGTCGCGCTACCGCGACAAGGACATCGTGGACTTCTACATCGACGACTTGGAGCTGATTCGCTACACCCAGCCGACGGTCACTGGGCTGCAGGCGCTGGCGAGCGTATGCTTCACCGACGAGCCTGCCTTGCCGTTAATGGTCGAGCTGCTGGGTCTGGCTCCTGGGAAGACAGCGCCGGTGAACCTCAGTTTGAGGCGACACGGCAAGCCAGTGGCGCAGGGCAAGGCTCAGGTGCCCGCGGGTCGCAACAGAGTCAGCATGTCCCTGCCGGCTGGGCTTACGCCTGGCGAGTACACAGTCCACGCAGAGGCAGGCGGACAAGTCCTCAGTGCGCCCGTCCGGCTTGTCGATTCCCCTTGGCAGAAAGGTGAGGCGCAATGAGAGCTCAGATAATAGCCACCCTTGCAGCACTGACCGTCCTCTGTATCCTTGCCTTGCCAGCAGGCGCGGCCGTGGTGGTGTTCGATATGGGCTCCGCGCAGTCCGCTCTATGGCCCGAAGCCCAAGCCGTCACGCCCCAGGACGTCCTCGGGGGCGCCCGCCAGATCGGCTGGAGCAGTGGCGAGGGGTTGTCGGTGAGTCACAAGGCCTGGACGACCTTGGTGGAAAACACGAGTCGTGGTACTCAGGACCCGCCCCCAATCTGGACGAATCCCTTGACCGAGGATTCCGTCGTGGGCGATCGCCCCGCGAGCTTCGTTTTCCCTGCTGCGGTGGGTCCGTGGCGTGTGTACGTTCGCTGTGGAGTGAGTGCTGGGAGCTCCGCCCAGTACTGGGACTTCGATGTGACACTGGACGGGCAAGCCTGGATCTGCCAGATCGAGGGTCCCTACCGCTTCCTGGGCCACACCTTCTCTGTCACGAGCGAGGGACGCCTCGAGCTGGGCCTGACTCCGCGTAGCAAGTGGTGCCTCGCGGGGGTGGTGGCCTGGCAACCGGCTGACGAGGCCCAAGCCCAGGCGCTGATTGCCAAGATCGAACAGTGGGCGCCCGACGAGGAACTATCCAAGTGGAAGGAGGACCCACGGCCCTCCGCTGGCGCAGAGCCTCCTGTCACCCAGGCCGAGCAGGCGCGCGGCTTCTACCTGTGGCACCGACACTGGGGCCAGATCGTGTATCCCTGGACCAACCCGACGCCCGAGGAGAAGGTCTCCACGCTGCGGGTCTTCGCCGCGCCTGGCGAGTATGAGCCGCTGACCTTCACTGTGCGCCCCTTACGGGACCTGGGCAAAGCGACGGTCAAGGTTGAGGCAATCGGTCCCGTCGCCCCGGACAATGTGGAAGTGCGGAAGGTTCGCTTCCTGGCAGCGCGCCCGCATTACGTGGGCCAATACCGATGCCGCATCGTGCCCGACATTCTCGACCGCTGGGAGAGCGGGCCACTGGCCGCTGGTGAAAATGCCCGATTCTGGCTCACGCTGCGCGTGCCCGAAACGGCACGCCCTGGCCAGTATCGAGGTCGTATCGTCTTCACGGCCGACGGCCAGTCGATGGAGATACCCGTGCTCTTGCGCGTTGTGGGCGTGAAGCTACAGGAGGACCCTCAGCACACCTACGCCATCTACTACCGTCATTCCTTGGACCAAGCCTTCGGTGCCCCGGATGAGGCCTCGCGCCGATACTGGGAGCGCAAGGCTGAGCTCGAGCACGCGGACATGGTGGCTCACGGCACCCGCAACGTCACCTTGAGCTGCTGGTTCCGAGAGGCCGACGAACAGGGCAATTTCGACACGGCGGACGCCTTCGCCCGCCTAGATACGAAGCTCAAGCTGGCGGAGCGCTTCGGCTTTCAGCCTCCTTTCGTAATGGGCTTTAACACTGGTGGCATATACTACAAGCATATGAAAGAGCGATTCGGCAGCCACCTCAGTGGCGTGAAGGCGCCTCCAGAGGCCTTCTTCGCGGAGATCACGGCCATGGTGCGGACCATCGAAGAGGAGCGCAAGCGTCGCGGCTGGCCTGACTTCGTGTACTACCCTATAGATGAACCGAGTGCGTCGCCTGAGGCTGTGGCCTTTATGGTGGGCGTGCTGAAGGCCGTGCGAGCCGCTGGCGTGAGGACTTACGTGACGGCCGATCCCACGAACGCAGGCTTTGAGCCTATGCGGCCCTTCGTGGATGTATGGTGTACCCAACCCTTCCTCCCCGAGCGCGACGTTCTGCTGGCGGACATGAAGGCTCGCTCGGTCGAGTACTGGTGCTACCCGAACCACATCAACGGCGAGAACGACCACACACCCGTGGCTGGCGCTCGCATGACTTACGGCTTTGGATTCTGGCGTTCGGGCTTCCTGCGGCTCATTCCATGGATCTACCAGTCCAGCACTGGCGATCCCTTCAACTACCTGGACGGCGCCGCTATGGACTTCCTGAATCGTAGCGAGCCCGACGGTGCACCGCTCCCTGTGGCCCTATGGGAGGCCTACCGCGAAGGCTACGACGACTATCGCTATATATACACCCTGCAGCAGTTGATCAAGAAGGCCCAGGCCTCCACCTCTCGCGAGGCCAGGCAGGAAGCGGCGGTAGCAGAGAAGACACTCGACTTCGTGTGGCAAACCATACCCGTGTTGCCCAAGTACAAGTATGAGGGCTTTTGGTCGCCCGAGGAGATGGATGTTTACCGCTGGCTGATAGCCCGCCGGGCCGAGCGTCTCACGAAGCTTTTGCGCTGACGCACGGGCCGCAGGAGTCCGGTTGGCATAGCCGGACAGGTCCTCGCACCAGTTTGGCGAAAACCACCCGCAGAAAGAGGATAGCCCGTCTCAGGGATTGTGGGGGACATGTACCCACCCCGGCAATTTACCTCGCCCAGGAGAACACCTTCCGATGCTGCATGTGAAGAGCTGTGTCCTTGCCCTGACCTACCTCGTCTTGCTCTCGCCGGCGCTGCTTGCAACCTGCGGGCCCGCGGCGGCTTCGCCCGTGCCCAAGCCTCTCACCGACAAGCTGCCCGGCGCGACTATTGAGGCGGCATGGAGTCCTGACGGCAAGACCATCGTCTTCCAGCGAGAACTCAAGGAAGACGTAGACCTGTATGTCATCCCCGCCGAAGGCGGCGAACCACGCCCTTTGGTGACAGGGCCCGACCTGGCCATCCATCCGGCCGGGTCGCCGGACGGCAAATGGATCGTTTATTCGTCTGTACTGTTCGACAAAACTGTCGCCCAAGGCTTGGAAAACGGCTATAATCTTCACCTCGTGCGAGCGTCAGGACGCTCCATGCCTCGACGGCTCACAGCGGGCCTCCACCGCGACTACACACCCTGCTTCAGCCGCGACGGCGCCTTCATCTACTTCTCATCCACACGTGGAGCCAAACAAAACAGTGTAGGACTGTACCGCATTTCGGTCGAGGGCGGCGAGCCCGAGTGTATACTTCACCGTGACGCCACTGATGTGGCATTGGTTGGGCCCGATGTGGCGCCCAACGGGCACGTGCTTGCCTGCGGGTTTATTGCCGGTTTCCGCGGCAACTGGTCGCTACGACTCGTCAAGACCTCGGCGCCCCATGACGAGTACCCTCTGACCGAGACGTCCTACCCGATGTACGGGCCGCGCTGGTCGCCCGACGGACGGCTCATCGCCTGCACTGGCTACAGGCCGGGCGACAATAGCTGGGGGCTGTACGTCGTCGAGGCGCGCACTGGGGCCTTGGCCCGCGTTGATACTGGGCCGGGCAACTCGCGCTCGCCTGCCTGGTCGCCCGACGGCAAGCGTCTCGTTTTCGAAAACAACCGCACGGGAGAATATAAGTTGTACGTGATGGACTTGCCGCGCCTGAGGTTCACCGAGGAGCCCAAGCTCGTCTGGGCACCGCCGCAGCCTGTGGTAAAGTTTTCCTTCGCGTCCGACCCGGGCGGTGATACCCTGCCCGACCTGAGCGGACGAGGCAACGACGGCAAAATCGTCGGCAAACTCCTTTGGCAGGACGGCGGCGCGGTCTTCGGGGACGGACAGTATGTCCAGATACCTAAGCCCAAGGGCTGCGACTTCGGCACGGGCGGTTTCAGCGTGCGCACCGTTCTGCGCGTTGATAGGCACACAGACCAGCTTCGGCTGGTGACCGTCGGTGACTATCCCATCCACCACTTGGGCTGGCAGATCCATCTCAGCACTGACAACCATCTTTGGTTCAATTCGCGCACGCCCACCGGGGAATATACGGCCGCTCGCTCGGATTCCCCTCCACCGCTCGGCAAAAAGATCACGGTTGTGGGCATCCGCTATCCCTCGGGCAAGGTAGAGATGTTCGTCGACGGCGTGCGTCAGAGCCAGTCGGGCGCAGGTGCCACCATGTCCTACCCCGCGGCGACCCAGATCCGCATCGGTACTCAGTACTCCGGCGGCTCGCCCTTCGTAGGGACCCTCTACGAATACGAGGTTTATTCCGGGATCCTGAGCACGGCCGAGGCACGCCGCACGTCTCTCCAGGATTTTCTCAGTGAAGGAGATGTTGGCGAATGAAGCCCTGCCTTGCGTTCCTCGCACTTCCGGCCGTCCTCGTTGGTTTGTCTTGTGCCGCCGCGCAGGCGGCCGAGCGCTTCGAGGTGGCCTCCTGGGTTGATCACCACGACTTCGCAGGTGTCCGCGACGACAAGGGCTACGTCTTCGACTGCGACAGACCCGAGGGCTGGGCTAAGATCCTGGATCATGTCCAGGAAGTCGGCACGACCTTGGTCCTTTGGCGCAACTGCGGCGGCGCCAACATGCGCTATCAGAGCCTAGTAGAGTCGCACCACCACGACCCGATCCTGGACAAGCGACGCGTGCCGGAGACCCGCGTTCCCTGGGGCTGGGTGCGCTATGGCGACGCAGCGGAAGAGGATATGCTTCGCTGGGTCGTGCAGGAGTGCGGGAAGCGCGGGCTGCGCCCTGGCGTCCACTGGCCCTTCGAAGAAACTCACTGGGAGGGCTGGACTATCGGGGGCTGGAACCTCGAACACCCATATTTCTGGGGCCGAACCCCTGACGGCCAGCCCTGGTGGGGCCGGGCCAGCCTAAGCTTCCCAGAGGTCATGGCCCACAAGCTGGCACTCGTGGACGAGCTGCTTGACCGGGGCATCGAGGCGCTGTTCATCGACTTCTACCGCAATGGCGGGTGGACTCCCGCCTACGAGTACGTGGAGCCGGTGGTCGCGGCCTATCGTGCCAAATACGGCGCCGAGCCGTCCTCGGACTCCTCCGACCCCTGCTGGTGCAGGCACGTGGGCAGTTACGTCACGGAGTTCCTGCGCCGCATACGCAAGCATGCCCAGGCGCGCGGGCAGAATCTCGAGCTGATGGTCGGCATACCTGGCATCGCCCCGCTGAGCGACGAACCTCTCCTCACGCGTGGCGCCGACTGGCAGGCCTGGGTGGATGAAGGCCTGGTCGACGCTGTGGTCATCAACTATGTAAAATGGGACCCGCAGGACCCCTTCGGCAGCATGCGCAAACTCTCGCGCGAAGTGATGGACGTCGTGAAGGGGCGCTGCAAGGTATTTTGGCCGGTGCAAGCCTACGACTTCTCGGGCTTCGGCATGCCCTCCTGCCAGAAGGCCACGGGGCTCTCACAGCCCGAGGTAGCCGAGCGGCTCCTGCGCATGGCCTGGGAAGAAGGCGCGCACGGCATCAGCCTCGAGTGCGTGGACTACAACAACTACGCTGCGGCAACCCGGGAAAGAATGCGTGCACTGGTCGAGGGCGAGTGCGAGTGGGTCCAACCAGTTCCTCCGAGGGGGTGACACGCGTCTCGAAGACTCCCTCTGGAGCGAGGCCGGCCTTTGTGCGCCAGAGATCGCTGGGCAGAGGTTACCGCTGGAGCGCCCTCAACAGATCCTCGAACAGATTCTCTGGTGGACCAAAGTCCGCCACGTCCACAGGTGTTCGCCACAGGGCGCTCGCGTATAGCGCCAGCACCACCTTCCATTCGTGCAGCGACTGTTTCAGCCCCGTGCCAGGCACTTTCGCGTCGTCCTCCAGCCAGTTCAACACCGCGCGGTGGAAGGCTGCCTGGGCCAACGCGTTGTTTTCAGCCCACGTCTCCATGCCGCCGAAATCGCCTCTTTCTTCGCCCGCCGGCCTCACGATCTCCCACCGGCCAAACTCCTGCCATTCCACGCGTCCGCGATCGGCGTAGGCGCCCACCCGCACGTGCTGCCAGAAGATGCTTGGATCGCCGCAGCGCGGCGACGTGTATCCTGTCTGCCACAGGCCGCGCACGCCGTTCTCAAACAACAGATAGCCGACGGTTGTGTCGGGCCCCGGGTGGCCTGGGTCTTCGTTCGAGAAGCCGCAGGCCGTGCCCAGAACCTGTGCCACCGGCGAGTCCCCATTCAGAGACATAGCATAGTTCAGGATATGCGTGCCCTGGCCTGAAATGGTCATGCCCGCCGAGCAGTCCACGAACCGCACAGCTCCTATCTCGCCCGATTGTATGGCCTCTCGACACTTCGCCAGATTGGGTTGCCACCGACACTGGTGTGAGACGGCGAACTTGGTCTTCGTCACCGCCTCCAGGCCCACCAGCAGCCGCCAGTCCCTTACGCCCACGGCAATAGGTTTCTCCACCGTACAGGCTGGGACGCCGAAGTCCGACACGAGACTCATCAGCTCCACACGCGTGTCTGGCCAGGTGACTATGTGCACCAGGTCTGGCTTCTCGGCCTGGAGCATCTCGGCTGGGTCAGCGTATGCGCGCAGGCCATATTGTGCCGCCACCTTGTCCCGACGCGTGGGCGTAGGCGCACAGCACGCCACCACCTCCACATCCTCAAGTGCCTGACTGGCACGGATATGCGCGTGGCTGCGTCCTCCACAGCCGATAACCGCAGCCCGATACCTGGCCAACTATGTCACCTCCCTGCGAGCCCTAAGCCCTTCACGCCGCGGCGCCTCAGCGCCCGTAGTTGCACCGACACGGGTCCTGGCGAATCCTAGCCAGCCGCCCGCGCAATTCCTCTACCAGCTCACCACGCCCGGTCTCCTGAAGTCTCCGCTCCATGCGTTCTGGTGTGCAGTAGATGAAGGGCCCCGTGGTCACCATCTGCTCCAAAGGATCGGGGGCGCCTCCCTTGCGTACCTGTTCTAGACGCCATTCCGTCATATATCCCGCCAATTCGTTGAACTTGTCGCGCCGCTCGGGATACAGGTTGAACTGCTGGCCTGGGTCTGCGGCCAAGTCGTGTAGGTAGAAGGGCGAGTCGTAGCGATACAGTCCTGGATGATACATGGCAATCAGCGTCCAGTCGGCCGTGCGCACGGCCCGTGAGTAAGTGTAGATACCGTGGTCATACACGAGATAGGGCCGCCCGGCGAACTCCTCGCCTTTCACAGCAGCGGCGAAGGACTTGCCGTCCCACTCCTCGGGGATTGGCAGGTCAAGAAGCTCGCAGGTCGTGGGGCACAGATCGAGATTATACACCAACGCGTCGCTCGTGCCGCGCCCGGCCATATCTGGCCAACGCATCACCATAGGGATATTGTGAACCGCTACGTTTGCGATTCCATGGTCCATGTACTGCCCGTGCTCGCCGAAGGAATCGCCGTGGTCGCCAGAGACGATAACGGCAGTATCGTCCAGCACGCCCTTCTCAGCCAGCACGTTAAGAATGCGCCCTATCCAGTGGTCCACGTAGGCCAGGCTTCCATCGTAGCCATCCACCAGCAGCCGTGCGTCCTCCAGCGTTCGCACCTCGGCCGGGTGGTGCGGGGGTGCCCATCCCGGCGGCCGCTCATGGTGCAGGTCGCGCGCCGAGCGCGGGCCGTAGATCTCAAGATTCCGCTCCACCATCTCGACGTCCGGAAAGTCCGGGTAAGGCTCGCCCCGGAAACGCCTCAGCCATTCCTCTGGCACACGATATGGACAGTGCACGTCCCAGAAGTGCACATCCAGGAACCAATTGTCCCTCTCAGCATTGCCCTCCAGCCACGCCAGCGCTGGGGCACCGATCTCGTCCGCGATCTCCATGCCCTTCTTGTGCGTTGGTGTGTGAAGTTCCTCCCACCCGTTCGTCCACCACCAAGCGTTGTGGCGGTCGTGGAAGGAGCTGAAGGCCACCGTATGCCACCCGTGCGACCACAGGTGGTGGACCCAGAAGGGCTTTTTACGGTCCTGATTATGACTGATGGAGTTAGGCCGCATGTGCTCTCCCAGGCCGTGGTGCCCGATGACGCCGTTGTGAAAGCCGAAACGTCCGCTGAAGAGCGCTGCGCGGCTGGGCAGACAAGGCGAGTTGGCACAATGGCAGCGCCTGAAGGACACGCCTTCGGAG
>JAKORR010000124.1 GCA_029777735.1 Armatimonadota bacterium
GAAAGCCCGCCAGGCCAGTTGCACATCCAACGTCAAACAGATCTCTCTAGGCATGCTCATGTACGTCCAGGACTACGACGAGCGCTTCATGAATGGGCACTACTCCTTCCTTCAGCTTAACGGCACTCTCTTCTGGTTCGAGCGTATCCTGCCCTACGTAAAGAACACTCAGATCTTCCTGTGCCCGAGCGCTGCTCCCCCTGACACGAGTTTCCACAACTGGGGGACGCCGCCCAACTTCGTCGGCAAGCCGGTGAAGTACGGCGTCACCTCCGCGGTCGTGGCCCGCAACGCCACAACGACCTACGGCTTGGCCGAGTTCACCCATCCCTCTGAGACCGTCATGGTGGGGGACAGCTACCACCAGTACCCCAACGGCGCCGCTCAGTACGCGGCAGCCAACGAGTGCCGAGGTACGCCGGGCTGCGGGTGTGCCTCTGGCTCACACCCCGCCGACCCTGCCTACGCGCGCCACAACGGCGGTTCCAACCTAGGCTTCGTCGACGGCCATGTGAAGTGGGCCAGCTTCAACACCATCCTGGACCAGTGGACGCTCTGGGGAACACGGTAGCCCGCCTGTGTGACTGGGCGCTTGGCCCGCCCACCGGGCACATCACCTCCTGGGAGGGGGTCTCATGGCTGCCTCCACTCTTGTCTTTGTCGCTGCCTTCGCTATCTTGACGCAAGGACTTGGTCCTGCCGTCTTCTGGGTCAGCTCACCCGTGGCCCCAGGCGAGACGGCCATGATCTGCGGCCACTTCCCCCAGCCCGAGAGTTTGGTCGTTGGCGTGGATCGCGAACCGGATAACGGCGCCAAGGCCTCGCCCGCGCGGCCGACCGGACGCGGGACCGCCCGCCCCGCCAGAGAAGCCAAAGTCCTCGAGGCCAGCGAGACGGCCCTCAAGTTCGAGCTGCCGGATCTAGGCGGGCCGGGGGTCTACCGCGTGACCTTGCTGCGACGGGCTGACCAGTCCGCGCAGCCTGTGGCCGTGATGTGGATCAATGCGCCCGAAATCTGGTGGCTCACAGGCGACGCAGGCTACGCGCCCATCGCCGAGCCGATCAACTCCGGCGCCACTGTCTATGCCTCGCCCGGCGGCTGGCTCCACGTGGTTGGCCGATGCCTCGTCTCAGCCAACGGCCCACCGCGCCTGGTCCTGCGCGAGGAGCCCGCCGGGGGCAGGCAGCCCCGC
>JAKORR010000125.1 GCA_029777735.1 Armatimonadota bacterium
CAGCCTCGGCGGCTTTGATGGCCTGAGGCGCATGCAGATGGTGAGGTGTGCATATGTCCACTACGTCGAGCCCCGGATGGGTCAGGAACTCGTCGTAATCATGGTACACGGTGGCCTCGCGGCCACACATCGTTCGCACCTGCTCGGGGGTCAGCGTCTTACTAGTGCACAGAGCCACAACATCAACGTTGGGATTTGCCTGCAGGGCGGGCAGGTGACCACTGGCCGCCCACCCAAGACCGACTACTCCTACGCCTAGAGAACTCATGGCAGTCACTCCTCCCAGATGCTTGACTGAAGGTCTCCGTTGCCAGGTGTGGGGGCCTTTACCCGAAGGTTCTGCGATTCCTCTGGGCCACGCCGTGAACGGCCGCTAGGTGGCCCCTGCCATCCAGTCGCGCAGGCGCCGCACACCCTCAAGGGTGGCTTCGCGTGGCGTGAGCTCGCAGCCCTCATACTCGAAGTTGATGTAGCCCCTGTAGCCACACTCGCGCATAGCCGCGATGGCCTCGGCGTTGTCCACGTCGCCATCGCCCACGAGCGTTGCCCGGTAATAGCGGCCGTCCAGCCCCAGCCTGGCGCCAGGCGTGCCAGGCTCGCAGATGCTCCAGTCCTTGAAGTGTGCATGGACGATATACTCGCGGCTGTTGAGAAAGGCTTCTCGCGCCGATTCGCCGCTCATGAAGCAGTTGCCGCTGTCAAAGGTCACGCGCAACTGAGGAATTTCGGCGATGGCACGGTTCATGTCCTCCGATACGAGGAAGGGCGCTGTGGCCATAGAGAAGTGCTCCACCGTCACCGTTATGTCCGCGGCGTCCGCAATTCCGATGACCTCGTGCAGTCCATCGACAACGTTGCGGAAGCTCTCCTCGCGACTCATCCCAGACTTGCCGCCGATGGGCAGCATGACCTTGTCCGTCCCCAGTGCCACAGCGGCTTCAATCCCTCTGCGGAATACATCGCGGCCAGGTGCCCGCTCGGCTGCGGTTGGGAAGTTGAGGTCACAAGGAAAGGTGTAGCACACCGTCGCGAGCCCATAATCGTCCATGATTCGCCGAATATCGGCCGGGTCGTAGCCATAGGTGGTAACCCAGTCCACTCCGTCCATGTCCAGGTCGAGCGTAAACTGGCACAGTCCCGCGATGTCGAGCGTTTCACCCTCCGGCAGTCCGCGGGCCATAGTATAACTCATCATCGAGAGCTTCACTGTTGAAGACCTCCCTATAGGGGTTTGCAGCAAGATGTGGGCGTCACGCACTAGGGCGCCGCTCAGGCATCCTCGAGCTGGTCGATGTTCTCCATTACCTTGCGTATGCCCGCGGCGGTCATCTCGGCTACCTCCAGGCCGTTGGGGGGCCGCAGCGGATTGGTCATGCCTGTGTGCGTATCGCAGTGCTTCTGCGCCACGGGATAGCGATCCACCGAGTAGTCCACCGGTGTCGCGTGCGGGCAACTCCACGGACAGCCTCGACCATAGCCATTCTGCGCCTGGAAGACGGTCATGGCGGGCAGGATGTAGCTCTGCCACAGACCGGTTTGCACACCCTCGGCCTGCATCGCTGCGACGATCTTGTTGCGGAAGTCAGCGGCGTCTCCGCCGTGGCCCAAGGCCTCTAGGTCGAAGCGCATCGTGAAGTTGTACCAGTTGTGGTGAAAGCCCGGGGGTTCGTGGGGCAGGATCAGGTTAGGGGTGCCCTGCAACAGCTCGTGAAGCCGCAGAGCGTTGGCGCGCGTTTGGGCGAGATACCCGTCAAGCTTGGTGAGTTGTGCGCGACCAAAGGCGGCCGTCAAGTCGTTGTTGCGGTACATCCACCCCAGCGCGTAGGCGTGGTAGTCCCTGGACTCCGCAGGGGTACGCGTTTCGCCAAAGGACCAGAGCTGGCGTGCCCGGGCCAGAAGGTCCTCGTCGTCGGTGACCAGTGCTCCGCCCTCTCCCGAGCACAGACACTTGTTCTGGTTGAAACTGAAGGCTGCGCAGTCGCCCCAGGTGCCGACCTTGCGCTCCTGCACCATGGCGCCATGGGCCTGACAGCAGTCCTCGATGACACGCAAACCGTGGCGCCGGGCGATGCCCAAGACTCGAGGCATGTCCACGGCCAGACCGTGCAAGTGCACGACGATGATCGCCTTGGTGCGCTGCGTGATAGCCTCCTCAATCTTGTTCACATCGATGTTCATGGTGTCGTAGTCAATGTCGACGAAGACTGGCAGCGCGTTGTGGTGCAGGATGCAGGTCGCTGACGAAGACCACGAGTAGGCCGGGACAATCACCTCATCCCCGGGCCCGCAGTCGCAGGCGGCCACGCACATATGCAGGGCCGCTGTGCCTGAGTTGGTCGTGATGGCGTACTTGTTGCCGTTCCAAGCTGCGAATTCCTCCTCCAGCGCTCGGCAGTTCGGGCCATAGGTGTGGCTATCGCCTTCGAGAGACGCTAGGACCATCTTCCGGTCAACGTCATCTATAGGCGGCCAGTTACCCACTGCTCCCTCGGGTACACTTCTCGGTCCTCCCTTAATGGCAAGTAGTTCACCCATATGACTGGCTCCTTCTAAGGTTGATGAGTAACCCACGGCGACATCCGCCAAGCCCGTGCTCCTTCTGCCGCGGAACCACGATGTGTGTGTCCTGTTTTCTCAGCGCGTCCAAGACCATTGTTCCGCCTTTTTGAGCAGTTCCCTTGCGTTGTCTTCGGAGGCGCAAGTCACAGATAGGAACAACCCGTCAGCAGGTAAGTCGCGCAGCAAGGACTCCACATCGCTTGGGGACACCGACAGGTGCACCCGCACCCCCGCGTCGATAATGCGCCTGAGCAAGGGACGCC
>JAKORR010000126.1 GCA_029777735.1 Armatimonadota bacterium
CGGTCGTTGTGTGGCGCTCGTGTCTGTATGTCCTCGGACGGTTGGCCTACGGACCCTGCCGAGTGCCCTTGCTCGTGCCCTACGGACCCTGCCGAGTGCCCTTGCTCGTGTCCGGCGGACCCTGCCGAGTACCCTTGTCCGCGTCCTGTTTGGCGTCCTCCCTGGGGGGCTGATCCTAATACCGACTATTGCACTAATCGGTACTAGAGTCTGGCTCCTGGGTACCCGTCTCCTGGGTCACCGGTCGGCTGATCATGTCGATCCAATTCGTTTCGACCCTTCCGCTATGCTCAATCTTCTGCCGCTCGCCGAACTCATCAGGGTAAGCGCCCTTCAGCAGGAATATCCGCATGGTGGTGCCTGGCATGTCCGGATCTTCTAGGGCCTGAGTGGTCGCTACTCCTCGGATGCGCTCAGCGATGCTCATGTATGCTGCGTTTTCCTGTTCTGTGAGCGCGTCGCCGTAGCGTTCCTGTTGAGTGTATGCCCAATCTGTGGAGCGCCCAATGAGCTTACAGGCTGCAGAACGGTTCCCGGTCCTGGCGTATGCGATCAGGTACTCGCGCACCTCGTCGGGCCAATCGCCAGTGGGTCGCCAGGTTACCTCTTCCTCTGGCAAACAAAGCGGGCGCGGCGTCCACTTGCGCTTCGGATTCCTCATTTTTGATGGTGTCGTCGATGCTGGCTCGGACCCATTCTTTTTGCGCGTTCGTACCCTATCTTGGCGCATGTTGGTTCGCTTTTCGTCCCTCATGCCCTCACCATCCTTCCGCGTTTTTCACTCGTCTTCCCCATGTCCTTCCCTATCCTTCATGCTCATCTCATCTCCTCCTCCTCTCGTCCTCTCCGTCGATCGCGCTGGGCTGTCGTCTCCCTGCGCTATACGCGACGCAGTCTCTCCTCACTCTCCTGCTCGCTGTCCTCCGCGTCGCTCCTGCTGCTGGTGCGGCGCGTCTCCTGCTGCTGGTGCTCCGCGTCTCCTGCTGTCTCTCCTGCTGTGCGTATGCGACCGGTCATCCGGCACCGTCGCTCGCGCTGGTCTGCTGTCTCCTTGTGCTATATGCGGCGCGGTCTCTCCTGGCGCCGCTCGTTAGCCTTGCTTGTAGCCACGCGCCACGCGGTCGCTGTCGCGCTGACTCCGCGGCGCGCGGCCACGCGCTGCGCGGGGCTCCGCGGTCTGCGTCCTAGCGCTGACGCCTATACAGATACAGAGCGAAACTTCGTTTTTGCAGCTAGACGGATTGTAACTGTCAACCAGAGTTGACAGTAATGTCAACTGTAGTTGACGGTTGCGGTTATCTAATCTGACTTTTTTGTGTTGTGTCTGCTATATCGATGCGCTAGTGACGGCGCGATCTCTATGCACCGCGCGGGGCCCTCACCGATGAGCCGCAGGGTTCCTGTCCTGCGCTCGATCTCCGCTAGCTGCCTACTGGTGTACTGTCGAGACCATCCCATAAGGGCCGCTACGTCCGATA
>JAKORR010000127.1 GCA_029777735.1 Armatimonadota bacterium
ACTGGTCGCCGTGGTTCGACGTGGTATATACCGACGGGACGTGCATTGTGGACACGGGGAGTTACTATTTAAACAATGTCGATGTGCCGATGGGCCAGTACTGGCAGATCGAGGTTTTGCTACGGCGCGATTGAGATGGCTCCCATGAAGAGACGACAGGGTATAATGGTAGTGGAGGCGAACTACCGTGAAACCCAAGGACTTGCTGGCATGTGTGGCAGTGTTAGTGTTGATGGTTGGCGTCTATGTTGGGGCGCCATGGCTCGAGCGGTTGATGCAAGAGCCGAAAGAGGAAGAGGTGGGGGAAGAGGATGTACAGTTCGAGAAAGTGGTACCGATACCGCTGGAGTTGGAGGGAGCAGGAATGAGTAGCTGGACGGTGAGTGGGGCGGGTGATGAATCGTACAACGGCGTGTACGAGGAGGCGGGGACGTACAACGGCAAGCCATACTACCAGAAGGGTGAAGGGGAGAGCGCGAGATACCTGCATTGGATCCCTGACATTGGGTCGAATACCCTTCGCTGGGTGCTAGGCCCCGCATTGGACGATTACAATTGGTGGTATGGCTGCGGATATGAAGGGAGCTATCCCGATCTTCCAGCAAATCCCTGGTCGGCGACTGCTGGGCCCGCGCCGGCGCCGACGCTGAGCGAGATGGCCTACACTGCCGACAAGCCCCAGTTCCTCTCCGACCGCACCGACAAACGCGTCAATGTCGAGACTGGCATGCGCCCCTATACCTGGCGAGCTGTTTTCTCCGTCCGCTTCAGCTTCGGCGGCGACTGGCAGGAAGGACTCTCGTACAAACTCTACGGTGGCACCACGCTGCTCGACAGTGGCGCAATCTCGGAAAGCGCCTGGACTGGCTACCTGCAGTGGACGGGTGATCCGGCAGTCCTTGGCGTCGGCGTCCATCAGCTGCGCACAGAACTGTACCTCAACGACGTACTCGTAGCGACCTCGCCGGAGAGCCGGTGCGAGATTGTTGCGCCACTGTACGACCTACTCGATGACGCGACAGCTACATGGAATGGCCGGATGCTCGTGTTCGACGAACGGCCGGGCTATGCCTTCGGTAATATCGTTGTTAGCGTCGCGAGTTCTCAGCGCAGATGGGCGCAGCCTATACCTCCCTACGTAGTTTATTTCCGCCTGGATGGTGGTGCGGGCGAGGTCCCGAACAGGCGCGAGACCGACGCCGAGTATGGCGAGACAGACAAGGATGTTTCGCCGGCAGTCTGGGTAGAGGACAGCGATACAGGCCCCCGCAGCGACTATGACCGCGAGAACATGCATGGGGAAGTGCCCTGGCCCGGTTATCCCTTCTATGGGGTGGCCTCGGGTATGCCAGTCGAGCCGACGGAGGAATGGATTGAGCACCCGGATGGATCCCTGACCAGCGCGGCTACGGTTACCATCAGGATGTATGCAGCTAGAGACATCAGTCCGGACTCGGGCTATAATAGTGGCGATCTGATAGATGAGACCACCTGCGACGTCATCCTCTACCGTCCTCCACAAGATCCATACAGCGGTGGCGGTGACATTCCAGATCCTCCTCAGATTGACCTTACGTGTGCAATCGTCCAACCCCCTGCCGGCAGCTATCTCTCTGGCACTGCCGTCTACGTCGTTGTCGCGACCAGCGGCGGCTGGCCTCCCTACACCGTGGCCTGCCAGTTCGGTGACCTAGATCTCGGCGAGCTCACCGAGCCCAACTATTCCGGATACTACCGGTTTGGTCCTGTGAATACCGAAGAACTCGCCGACGGCGAGTACACGATTCACGCCCAGGCCCAAGATTCGGAGGGAACATGGGCCTCGGCTTCGCGTGTGGTCTACGTCACCAACGGCCCCGAGATCCCACTGCCAGCCGAAGACAATCCTCCCCGCGTCTACATCACGGCACCGGCATATGGAGCACAGGTGGCCGGGACAATCACCGTGACGGTCCACGCGCTCGACGACCGTGGCCTGGCGCTGCTGCGGCTATACGCTGAGGGCGCGCTTGTGCGAGAATCGTCGCTGAGCGGCACCGACGCGACAGTGACCGTCCGGCTCGACACCCGCGACTGGTCCAATGGCCCACACAACATCACCGCCTGGGTGTGGGACACGGGCGGCAAGACAGCCTACTCGGCGATCATGCTGTCCTTCGCAAATGGCCTCGCCGACACGACGAAGGTCCTGTTCACGACGCCCGTGAGTCTGACACGCAGTCCAGTCCTCGGGATGCTCGTCGCACAGCTGGACGATCCGCCAGAGGACCCGCGGTACCGGTACAACGTCTACGGGGGGTACATCATCGACTCGGACTCGGGCGACTTTGACCAGTACACGCGCGTGCCGCTGAACCGCAGTCATGCCGTCCCCGCAGAGGCAACCACGATCAAGTGGGCTTTGCAGGCCGTTCCACAGGTCCAGGTTGGCTACTGGGACCTGGCGGCGGAGGCCGTGCGCAGTCTGTTTGTGGGAGGGAGAGACCTCTATGCGATCACCTGGCCGCCCGCAGTCTATCGGCTGGTGGGCGCGGACTGGGTACTGGTGGTCGCCGAGGACCTACTGCCCACAGAAACTTATGCATCCTGCGCCTATGCAGACGGGAAAGTCTACATCGCCACAGACCAGCGCTTAATCGCGATGGACCTAGACGCTGGCGATGCGACAGTCCTCCTCGGGATGCCGGTCCAGGTCAGGGTATTGGCGGCGGAGTCGTCGGGGAGCCTGCTTTGCTGGGGCGCGGACGCGCTGTGGCGGTTCACGTGGCCGTCCACGAAGCGCCTGGGTACCGCTGCATACCCAGTGTGGACGATGACGCCCGGACTGGGAGGGACCTATCTGATGGGTACCACCGACGGCAAGGTGGTCTCGGGCACGCCCGGATCGTGGACGGAGGCGGTCCTGCCGGGAGCTGGGGCGATCTGGTGGCTGGGGCAGCTGGGGACTACCTGGTACGCCGCGGGGGCAGGTGGAATATGGCAGTACACGGGATCGGCGTGGGTGCGCGAACTGGAGGCGGAGGGATGCCACCGGGCGGTAGCGACAGCAATGGGCTATGGATGGGCCATAGGGCAGGGTGAATATCTGTGGCGGCGGGGGACGACGGCATGGGCGGCGGCCAACGCGCTCGAGGGCATGGTGGACGGGTACTGTCTGCTGGAGCGCAACGGTGTGCTGTACATCGGTGGGACCGGCGGGACCGAATCGCCTACTGCGCGGGTGTGGGTCTACCGCGTGGACGAGGGTGGGACGCCGAGTGGACCGGAGCCGCCAGATGTGATGGGCAAGATACTGCGGGAGGTAGATGGGTGATGCTGGCACCTCTCCGATGGACCCGCGGCGACGCACTGACGGAGATCACCGGGCAGGATATAGCGGTGGACCTGGCCCCTGGGGAGATCGGCGTGCTGACAGTGGACCACAGTGCCATTGCCGTGTTTGCGTTCGCAGGTGTGCCAGAGTTTGACGCCGTGGAGGGTCTACGCATACGGGTACTGGCCGATGGCCTGACCGGCGGCGGGTTCCGCGTGGAGATCGAGGTCGAGATAGGGACGTTGGGGGAGGACCACGGCTACGGGACAGAGAAATCAGACTGGGTACTAACGTGGCGGCGGAGGGGGGTGCTGGCCGACGATTGAGCGCAGGGCAGTAGGTGCAACGGCGACAGTCTGGCGGACGCCAGCGTGGCG
>JAKORR010000128.1 GCA_029777735.1 Armatimonadota bacterium
AGGCCGTGCTGACCGTCTACGCTACCACATGCTGCGACGCTGACTATCCCATGGAGGTGCTCGTGGTCGGCGAGAAGGGTGAGGCGCACTGGCAACAGGCCACAGCCACCGTGCGCCTTAGTGATGGCGAAGAGATTATCTTTGATGCCGAGCCGCGCCGCGATGATACCCACCGGAACATGGCGGCGTGCCTTCGGGGCTTGGAGCACCGCATCTACGCTCCGGCCTCCGAGGGCGTTAAGGCCACGGTGACTGTCAACGGCTGCTACCTCTCGGCGGGACGGATCCATCGCGTCGGCTGGGACAAGCTTGGGGACGCGGCCGCGCTCATCGACCACGCGGCAGCTGCTCGGGCCATGTTCAGCGAGCTGCCGGACGCCCCGGCCTGGGCGAGAGAGGGTGAGGTCGTGGAACTCTCCGACGTGTACAGCTTCGACGGCCTGCCGGACGATCCGCGCTAGCCACAGGGACACGGAAGTCCATGAGCACACCGATGGTGACGCGCGGTTGATACGCGGTAGACCGGCGTTCTGCTGCCGCCTACGTGCCTTCTCCTGGCTGGCAGCTCTGCCCTTCGTGTGGCTCGGCGGGATAGGCAGGAACGAGGAAACGTCGACGATGCGTCATCCTCCGCAGAGCTATCTGGCGGCTTTCACCAGCCCTAGGCGAAGGTCCAGTGAATGGGCCTTCTTTTCCACGATACCAGCGACGTCGATCAGGATGAGCTCCGATATCTGGTCAATATCGAGCCTGCTGTTCTCGTCCGCGGAATCATCGCCGAGCTTGAAGTCGGGCCACGGGAACTGCTGGTCAATGACTTGCCCGGCCTGCATCGGAAGGAAGACATTGTACTCCGACCCGTCGATCTCCTTCACCTGAAGTATCAGCATGCATGGCGTCCCGGCGCCTATCACCAGGCGGACGCCTGCACTGTCGAGGAAGTAGCCCCGCGGCAACATCCAGACAAACCCCGCCAGCATACTGGCCTCCAACTGATCCGTGACGTGCCAGCACGGCTTGCCTGCCAGGCCTGTCTCCTCACGCTGAACCTGAGCCTGCCCTCCGAGGATGGTCAGGCCTGGCAGCGGACCGGAGGAGGCATCCACCAGCGGGCGCGGCTCCTCGGGCGCTGCCTTGTCGGTCAGCCTCATGTCGTCAAGGCGAATCTCGTTCTCTCCAGCCTGTACGGCCGGCATCCTTATTATTCCCTCGTCCGCGGCCTCGGAGGCGAGCATGAGAAACAGTGCATAGCCGTCGATCAGGCCCAGAGTATTGATCTGGGATGCGTCGAGCTGCCCGTTCTCGTCCCGGGAATCGTTGGCGATCCTGAAATCCGACAGATACAGCCTCACCCTGTGCCACTCGCCAGGCGTCAGGGTGACAGCTTGCTCGTAGCGGGAGCCATCCTCCTCCGACAGGCTCACCAGCAGCGGGGTAAGGAGCTTGGAGCGCGCAGCGAAGTCGAGGCAGCGCGCGACGGGGTCGGGCACAGGCGTCATCTGGGTGAAGATGGCCCCGGGGATCCCGCGGGTGAACAGCTGCTGGATGTTGGTCGGCCGCGTGAAGGTACAGGAGAGGGCGGCGGAACCCTGCGCTACCTCCCCCTCGCCGACCACTATGGTCAGGGTAGCCTCTTTGTCCAGGGTCTGCCACGGCCCCAGCCCTTGTTCAAAGTCCCAGACCTGGACGCTTTGAGCAGCCGGCACTAAGGCAGGCACAAGGACAAGCGCCACTGCAGATAGCCACGATGGAGCACGCATGGAAAATCACCCCTCAGGGCACCCGTACTCGGGCGGATTACCGACACCGAACACCTGGCCCCGCAGTTGAGTCTGCCTTGTCCTTTCGCTCTACGCCCCGTTGGGCGTTCCCAGGCTGAGTTCGATACTCAGAGCCTGTACTAGATAGGCTGGTTGAACCGGTCATGCACCCACTTCAGACGCTCGCGGATTTTCAAGTCGAAGGGACACTTCTCCTCGCACTTGCCGCAGTCCTGGCAGGCGTCGCCCTTTATTTCGAGTTCCGCATAAAGGCGGCGGAAGCGCGGCCACTCATAGCTGAAAACGCGGGCCTCGTCGAACATGTGCATGATCTTGGGGATGTCGATTCCGGCCGGGCACTCTTCCTTGCAATAACCGCAGTCGCGGCATACATCATCGCCGAGGAAACGGGCCTTGGCCACAAGCTGTTCGATCTCGTCCTCCGACAGCGGCGTAAAGGTAGCCGAAGCCTGAATCGCCTGATCGATGTCGCGCTGGTTCTGGAAGCCGACCAGCGCCACGCTGATGCCGGTATTCTGGAGCACGAAATACCAAGCCTTCATCGGGTCGATGAAGGTCTCCTTGCGCCGGAAAAACAGCCCGCCGGACAGCGGCTTCATGACCGCAACGCCGATGTCGTGCTGCTGGGCGGCCGGAATGACTTGCTCGCCCAGGCTGTGGATGCCCAGGTTGTAGACGCCAAGGATGACGTCGAACTCGCCACACTCGACGGCCCTGAGGAGCAAGGCGTCGTTGTGGCCTGACACACCGAAGTAACGCACCAACCCCTGCTCACGGGCCTCGTGAGCCGCCTTCATGGCGCCCTGCGCTGACCATATCTCCTCCCACCGCTGCTCTGTCGAGATGTCGTGCATCTGCCACAGGTCCAGATGGTCAGTCTGCAAGTTTTTCAGGCTCGTCTCCAAGTACTGCCATGCCGTGTCGTAATCGTAGGCGTTGGTCTTAGTGGCGAGGAACACTTCGTCGCGCCGGTCCTTCATGACCAGTCCGATCTTTTCTTCGCTGTCTCCGTAAGCCCTCGCCGTATCAATGTAGTTGATGCCCTGGTCCAGGGCATAGCTGATGAGCCGCGCAGCCTCGTCGAAGTCCTCCACTCGCATTAGGGGGATACCGCCCAGCCCGATCTCGGTGACCATGAAGCCGGTGCGGCCAAGTCTGCGCTTGCGTATCTCTGGCACAACAATCCCTCACTCTTAACTTGGGGCCTGTGTGGGTCCGCCATACGGACAGTCTGGCAGCTGACGTTCGGCGACTATAGCAGCGGATCGAGGGAGGCGCAACCCAAGGTCTCTATACCCTGCGGCGTCTCAGGGCCTGACCGCCGCACCACAGCCAGCGGCTCTAGTTCCCGGCATGTATCGCGTAGGCTTCAGCGTTGGTTTGGCGGACGACGGCCAGGAAGGTCTCGTAGGGTTCGTCCTTGATGTTCACCAGACCGTAGTTGCTGTTCTCGCCGTCGAAGCGTCCCTCCGCCGGCTCGTCGGCGTACTCGAACCAGTGAGCGCCCACGAGGAAGGGAATCTTCAGCAACTCCGTCAGGTAGGCACGGTAACTGTTTGCGCGGTCCTCCTGGGTGTTGACTATCGGTCCAGCGCCCCTGGTGTTGGGCAGACCCGAGTCTCGCGACCGGAAGGCCCATTCCGTGACCATTAGCGGCGCCTGAGCTGCTTCGTAAAGCTGCCGCAGACCTGCCCCATTGGGCCGCGGGATGTAGTGATTCACTGAGAACACGTCAACCAAGCCTCGCGCTGCGCGGGCCACTGGCACGTCGAGAAAGACAGCCAAGCGGCAGCCCAGGACCAGGTGGTTCGGATCCCGGGCGCGAATCGCATCGCGGCAGACCTGGAAGTAACGCCGCATTACCAGCTCGAGGAAAACCTGGCTGTCTTCACTGGCACGCTGGGTGCGACCGCGGCCATTAAACTTGACACCGCTGTCCAGGGCCTCCCACCCGGTTAGGGTGACGTGCCAAGCCGCGTTGAAGTCGGCTAGGCTGGCATAACGCCCGCGAAGGAACTCCAGGGCCTTGAGATGTGCCGGCGAGGCGGCCGGCATCATCAGATACTCTTCGAGGACGGTGGTGGGCAGTCGCCAGTCGGGCCCCAGGTGGAGCTCATTGTCGGTGAAGTAGCCTATCAACTGTTTGCTGTCGCGGCGCGGTGCGCACTCCTGAGCCGCGGACTCCTGGGCTGCCTTCTCGAACCGCTCATCCCACACGTCGATAAAGGCGCCCGTTAACCAGCTCGCGCCCGATCGCGCAGCCACGTTGAGAATCACTGTGTAGGGCATGTCTTGGTCGAACATATACGCCCCACACCACGCTCCCAGTGTGTTGAAACCGTTGTCGCGCAGCAGCTTCAGAGCGGCCTGGGTCCATCCCTCGCGCGAGCCATACTTGGCCATAACGGCCTCTCTGTACGGGCGCCGCTCAGTGCCCTGGATCACGTCCCCATCAAAGCTCGCGTGGCAGATCCCCAGCGACAGAAATACGTTGCCATTCGGGTCCACCAACCACCAACGGTCGTTCACCTGCTGAGTATGAAAAAAGCCTGTTGCCTTGCCTTTCAGGCCTGTCCATCCGCCGTATTGGTCGAGTTGCCCCACACTGGCGCTCATGAATATCACCGCCCAGGTAACGGTACCCATCAGGCATGCCTCCGCGTCCACGAATTGCCCTGCCCCCCACACCCCACTCTGATGAACGGCATAGGATTCGTCCCGCGCACGGCTGATACCTTGTGGGGAGGGTTCGTCGCGGGCCACTGAGCAACCCCTGGGCAGGCGAGTAAACGCCAAGCCGGTCAAAAAGTATCGCAGCCATGCCTACGCCGAGTATAATGCGAATCAGAGGGGGTGTGGGAATGAGCGTATTCGCTTCGAGTGCGGCTAAACGTCGGCTTGGAGACTCCCGTCACGCCGTCTGTGCCTTCACGCTTATAGAGATGCTAGTTGTCATCGCCATTATCTCCATCCTCGCGTCGATTCTCTTCCCGGTCTACAGTCGCGCACGGTCCAAGGCACGGCGAGCGACTTGTATGTCCAACATGCGGCAGCTTTCGCTTGCCCTGCTCATGTATGCCCAGGACAGCGACGAGGTGTTGCCTCAGTGGTCGCTGGTGGGCGGCAATCCTGTGGGCGGCGAGCCCGCGCCCGGGGTCGAGCCCTACACCTGGGATACGCAGGTCATGCCTTACACACGCAACATCAACATCCTCTTCTGCCCAGAGAATCCGCACGGCCGGGACAAGCGCAGCTACGCCTTCCCCAGATACGTGAGCGGCCAGGCCGTGGGGGCTCCTCCAGCGCCTACCGAAACCGTAGTTCTTTTCGAGAAGGGAAACTATCCGCCCGGTGACTGGAAGGATGCCACGGGCGAGAACTTCCACCAGTCCACCAGCTTCGAGAAGGGGCCGCCGTATTTTCATGACGAGGGCAAGCAGTTCGCCTTCCTGGACGGCCATGTGAAGTGGTGGCGTAAGGACGCTGGGCCCTTCACCTACGTGGGGCGCACGGGCGCCGAGCAGGGCGACTGCTGGTACCCTGGTGAAGCTCCTATCGGCGACTGGCCTTCGCCCTAGCACAAGCCCAACTCGCCACACCCAAAGCCCGCCCAGGAAGACGCCATCGCCTGGAGAAACTTGCGCTTCATCGACCTCTGGTAGAGGGTTTTGCACCTTATTGGAGGAATTTATTCTTCATGGGGCTTCACTCTGGACGATTCTCCTAATAGTTGGGCGACGCGGCTGGATGTTGACGAATAATAGGACGGACAAAGACAGATGCTGTAGAAGGGATTGGAAAGCGGAGAATATCTG
>JAKORR010000129.1 GCA_029777735.1 Armatimonadota bacterium
ACATGGCCGCGACCGTCCGCACGATCAGCCCCACATCCCGCAGCAGGGATGCGTTCTGCACGTACTCCAGGTCAAGCGCGAGCTTGGCAGGCATGACGGTCTGCACGTACGCCGTCTCCCAGTCCTCGCCGCTCAAGGCTGATTCCTCATCGCGGAAGCGTACCGACGCCGGGCTCGTCACCCCCGGGCGGACGCTCAACACCTGCGCGCGCTGCTCAGGCGGGTACAGCGCCACGTAGCGAGGGTCCTCCGGGCGCGGCCCGACAAGGCTCATCTCGCCGCGCAGCACGTTGACAAGCTGTGGCAGCTCGTCCAGCTTCGTGCGCCGCAGCAGCCGCCCCACCCGCGTCACCCGGCTGTCGTTCGCCACCGTAATCCCCGGCCCGGCGCGCTCCGCCCCCGCCACCATCGTGCGGAACTTCCAAATGTGGAACTCCCTGCCATAACGTCCCACCCGCTGCCCTCGGAACAGCACCGGGCCCGGCGAGTCGAGCTTGACGGCGGCGGCGATTACCACAAGCAGCGGGGAGAGGAGCGCCAGCCCGGCTGCGCTGGAGAGGATATCAAAGGCGCGTTTCACCGTGTGATACCTAGCTCGCATTCTCGGCAACGTCCACGACCGCACGGATGACGTCCTGCACATCCTCGTCGCTCAGTGAGGCATTTAACGGCAGCGACAGTACCCGCTGATACTCATGGTACGCGACCGGGAAGTCCTCTGGCTGCCAACCGTACTTCTCCGCGTAATACGGGTGCAGGTGGATGGGGATGAAGTGCACGCTCGTCCCGATGTTCCACTCTTTCAGCTCCTCGATGAAGCGTGACCGGTCGACCTTCAAGCGGTCGAGGTTGAGGCGGAGCACGTACAGGTGCCAGGCGTGGTCCACGTTGGCACGCTCCGCCGGCACTTCCAATGCCTCAAGCTGCGAAAACGCCGCCTGATACTGCTCCACCACCTGCCGGCGCCGCGCCTGCATCGCCTCAAGCCGCTCGAGCTGCACCAAACCAATTGCCGCCTGGATGTCCGTCATGTTGTACTTAAAGCCCGGCGCGACAACCTCGTAGTACCATGACCCTTCCGCCGTGTACCGCTTCCACGCATCGCGGTTCATGCCATGCAGCCCGAGCACCCGCGCCCGCTCGATGTGTTCCGGTGACCCGGTCAGCATGCCGCCCTCAGCGGTCGTGAGGTTCTTCGTCGCGTAGAAGCTAAAGGCCGTGAAATCGCCAATGGCACCTACCATCTGCCCCTCGTAAGCCGCGGGTAGCGCATGAGCCGCGTCCTCTATGACATACAGTCCGTGTTCGCGGGCCATCTCCAAGATCGGCGCCATGTCCGCCGGGTGACCGGCGTAGTGGACAGGCATGATCGCCTTCGTGCGAGGGGTGATGGCTTCCGCAACCCGGGCAGGGTCCAGCGTCAGCGTGTGAGGATCGATGTCTGCGAGCACCGGTGTTGCCCGCACGTGCTCGATCACGTTGACGGAGGAGCAGAACGTCATCGGCGTGGTGATGACCTCATCACCAGGGCCGATCTCCAGCGTGGCCAGTGCCAGGTGCAGTCCGGCCGTGCAGGAGTTCAGCCCGAGGGCGCTCTCAGCACCGAGGTAGTCTGCAAACGCCTGCTCAAATCGCCTCGTCTTGGGCCCGGTCGTGATCCAGTCAGAGCGCAGCGTATCGACTACCGCCTCGACTTCCGCCTCGGTAATGCTGGGCGGGGAGAATGGGAGGAAGGTCGAGCGCCGAGCGCGGGCACCAGCTGCAGAGTGACGTGTAGCCAAAGTCAGTCTCCTGTGATGGCAGATATCATGTAAGGTAATCTTACACCGCTCCCACATTGCGGCAAATTTCGGTGGTCTGTCTTTGGAACAGGGGCAGGGATCAGATCCACGTCGCACCCGCCACCAGCCCGTTGGACAAAACGCGCCAAACACACGTAATTTCCCAAAAAACTGTCCAATTTTGTCCAATTGTTGTGTTCTCGACATTGGACAACATCCCCTCATTCACGCGTAGACCCCTGAAAACTGTCCGAAACTGTCCAATTGTTGTGTTCTCTCCCGCTCACCAACCAGATCAGCCGCGCCCCGGGTCTGAAGTGGGGTGAGATCAAGAAGCAGGCGGAGTCCGATGCACTGCTGCTGGCGGGAGTAGGGGGCCTGATCCTCGCGGTCCACACAAAGGAGCAGTGGAAGAACAACAAGCCGTCCGGCATCCACACCCATGCGGCCTTCGACACCTACGACAAGATCTCCGCTCTCAACCTCTGGCTCGTCTCATCGTCGTCCGACGTTCCGGCAGGGCTCACCATCAAGACCCGGCTCAGCGTCCACCCCGTCGTCACGCCCAACGAGGACGGGACCTACGACATCGTGCCCGACGGCATCCCGAGCGGCTACATGGAGATCCTGGACCGCAAGATCCAGGAGTACGAAGAGAAGTGGGGGGAGATCCCGTCCTACGGCGAGACATTCCCCATCCGGCTGCTGCCGCGCCGCATCCCGGCCTGTGACTGGCATCACATCCGGGGCTACTTGAGCGGCAAGCTAGTTGCGGACTGGAGCAACCCTCAGCCCGGCGAGACGCCGGACGAACACGAACTGGCGCTCATGCGTGGTGTCCTCACCGAGGACCAGCAACGTGCGCTGAAGCTGAGCCTGATGGAAGCTGAGCAGGCGAAGCAGGCCAAGCAGCAGGCGGAGACTGACCTGAAAGCTCAGGTCGAGGAACTCCGCACAATGGTTGCCCACGCCGCCGAGGCGTTGGGCGAAGACCCGTCCGACTTCAAGGGCAGGGTAATGGCTCACCTTGCCGAGCACGGCATCACCGGCTTCAACACCGACAACATCGAGCAGGGACTCGAACTCGTCACGTCGTACATCGACGCACACGTCACACCCGCATAGGGTCTGAACGGAGGGGAGCGGGGGCAGCCTCGCTCCCCTCTCATACAGGGAGCCGGCGGCGAAGATACTCGAACGGCAATTCGCGAACACACTGCTTCAGGCGATCACATCCAGAACTGCAACGACTGGTCGGGAATCATTCCCGACCGGCGAAAAGAACAGAACGGGACGAGCGCCGCAGGAAACGAACTGCAGACAGTATAGTTATCAACAGGAGACAGAGAGATGGGATTCTGGTGGCACCTCCGGAGAGCAACGAGAGAGCAAATGGTCACATGGATACAGGAATGTGCCATACACACCCTGACCGTCCTCATGACGAAGGCTGACGAGACATGGGACGAGGAGATTCAGTTCTGCGAGCTGTTCTTCAAGCATCTACAGGCGGGAATGGGCGGGCGGCCCTTGAGTGACCTGGGAAGTGTAACCAGCAGTATCCTGGCCAACATCGACAGCCCTGACCGGCTCAACAACGTGCTCGCTCCATTCGCCCTACCAGACATGAGCCGCAGGCACATGCGGAAGCAGGCAAGAGAGATACAACAACACCTCCTAGCCCTTGTATATGACATTGCGGGGGAGGGGGGAGTGGCGATTGAGAGAACATGGCAAGAGTTACACCTGCGGCTTATCGTGGAGGGGACAAAATACCGGATGGGCCTGCTGTTGGTACCGCTGATGAGCCAGCCGGGGCATACCGCTTCGACCGATGGGAGCTGAGAGGGTGTGCTGTACAGCATGAGGATGAACAGCAGAGCCATCGTTTTTTTCGGGGAGCCAACGTATGTGTGGGGCCTGGTGTCACCCCGTAGCGTCTCAGGAGCCGCCCAGAGGCGCTGCAAGCCTATAAGCGGCTTTCCGGTCCCGCATTACCCAGCAGGAGGCCGGAGAGAGGGCCTGGGTGAGCGACAGGGCCCTCTCCCTACTTCACAGTGCCTCCCGGCCCCACTCCAGCCCGTCAGCTCCTCTGCTGTGCACCTCGTGCCCGTTCATCCACCCTGTGGACAGGCCTGCCCTCCAGTGAACATAGCTACCACCCTCATGCGGCCTCCCCGGTCGGCGTGCACGGTGTGTGCGAGCCAACACGCCCCCTCGCCGCCAACATAGCCTATCAACCCACACGCCGCCTATACCCTCCCTGGCCTACAGCATCACGGTGTAGGGGAAGGGAATAGGGGTGACGGTCGTACGGGCTCCCGAGCCTCGCCCGGCTATACACTGCTCAGGCGGCAGGTGGTCGGGAATCACTCCCGACCACTCCGGGACACTAGCCGCGTAGATGGCAACCACGCGAGTCAGTCACGCTTATTTTTGAGCACTCCCGACCACGATCGTCACGTCGTATACCTTACTGCTCGACACAACCTCTTCCGGCCACACGACCTGCAGCACCCCTTTGAGTAGCGGATACTCCTCGCCAACCTGATAGTCATTCGCAATACGGTATACACAGTACGCTTTGCCAGTCTCCAGCGCACTTAACAGGCCAGCTCGTGTCGGTCGCCGCTGGTAGCCGTGTGCATCTTCAATCCACTCATTGCCGGGCCGGTCTTGGTAGTTGTCTGTATACTGATCCAGATCGGCATGCGTGAGACGGCGGCGCTGTGTCCGCTCAGTAACAATCAACCCGGCTGGCCTATCATACTTGTACACGGTCTGTCGGCTCACCCCGAGGCGTTCAGCCTGTTCGTCACGATTCGCAGGTCCCGGATACAGGTCAGTGTAGGCACGGTGCATGGCGATGCGGTAGGAGCGAGAGTCGGACATGGCCTTCGAGGGCAGATGGTACTCTGTCATCTGGGCCATGCTCACACCGTAGATGGCGCACAGCTCCGAGATGGTCGGGAGACGGTATATCGTCGTTGGCCGCCCGCGCTGATTTTTTCCCGTACTTTTGACATCTGTAGACTCCATACTCTCCTCCTTTCTACTAATGGTGTCAAAAAGCAGGGAATAATTCTGCTCGTCAGTGACCCCGTCCCCTTCACCCTCCTGCTCCGTCTCATCTGCGGAGACCAACACCACCCGGGTCTGCAGGACACTCCTGACCGTGTTCTTGCCAATCCCAACCGTCTGACACGCCTCTATGGCCTCCTGTGCGGTGAATGTGTCTCCACCCTCCCAGCCAGCATAGTAGAGAGTGTCCAAGATTCGCGCAAGGGCATCCTGTCCACGCTGGAGAATGGTAGTACGAAGCTCCATGGGAAGGCCGAGGAACTCGTGTAAGTCTTCCGGCGGTACTGCCTCGCTCGACTCTGAAACGTCCTCGACACATTCCGGCGCCACAACGGTTTCAGGACCTGTATCGTCGGGAGTAGGGGGAGGCGGGGATGCAGCGGAAACCAATGACCGGTCAGCAGGAGCCGGGTAGTACTCGCGCAGGTATATCCCGAGCTGAGCGCCCACCTCCTTGGCCTTCCATGTTTGCCCGCAGGCATGACAGTGCAGGATGTGCATCTCCCGGTGCCATTGAGCGGAAGGATTTCTATCGTCGTGGAACGGACAGCGGACGAATGTACTCCAACCATTCGACCTGTAGCGCTGGACGCCCAGTTCAGTTTCTACAGCCGTCGTGAACTCCGGGGGGAGGGACGTGGCGCCCTTCCCTGAGGCATCAGCTGCACCGGCCTCTGCCTGGACTTGCATGAGCGGCTGCGTGTTCTCGGGGAGTGCGAGGCGAGGCAGGCTTAGAAGCCAGTCCTCGAACAGCTGCTCCGAACTGTACTGCTGCCATGCCTTCCCAACGTCACCTTTCTCGCCCAACTGCTCCGGTAGTTGATGAGGGATGAAATGGATGCCGCTGCCCTCCAGCCGCGCGCGCACCCGTACTGCTGACTCCGTGCCAGTCTTATCACGGTCAGGGGCCATGTGGACTTCGTTGACGCCCCATGCTGCTAGATCAGTCGCCAAACTGACGGGCACGGATGCTTCCCCGTCAAGCCAGCAGAACACGTTGGGAATACCGG
>JAKORR010000130.1 GCA_029777735.1 Armatimonadota bacterium
AAGGGGGTGGGTGCATTGCCGCAGCAGCTGCCGGCACACTTCGTCGTGGCTGGGCACCGCATCGAAGCCAGGGTTGCCCGTCAACGTCGCGATACTCTCTTGCCCCAGGCGGAGAACACCCCCGCCCGTCACTTGGCGGTCGAACCGCGGTATGAAAAGCGCTCGCTTGAGCAGTACGAGGTCCGCATGCACGCGAAGCCCCAGCATTCGTGCCAACGCCATATAAGCGGCTTCATGCCGCAGGATGGAGGCAAGGGCCTCGTTGCTGCCCCGTCCGAACTTGACGATGTAGTGCTCCCGCGCCCGCGCATCAGGAAGCGTGTGGTCCAGGTACAGCAGGCCATCCTCTGCTCTCGTGAGCAAAATCTTGGGCCACTCGCCCTGCACCCCAGATGAGCCGGCCACGAACAGGCCGTGCGAGGCCAGGTACTCAGCGAAGTCGTCTCCCCGTTCGGCCACCTCATCGTCCGTGAAGCCCCGTAGCGGACCAGCGTTCGCGGCTAGCCAGCTCGCGGCCTCCTTCACGCGCAGGTTTCCTACCGAGTTGCCCGCACCCGCGAGCAGCAGCCGCCAGTCCACGCTTTCCCCTGCCGTTACAGATAGCCCCAGTCTGCGGAGAAGCTCTTCTCGCCCAAAGCCCTGCGGCAACATATCGATAAGGAAAACGGGCCAGTGCGGATGCTCGAACGCTTGGAGACCCACCGGGAAGCGACAGGCAAAGGCATGAGCGTCTCGCGCTCCGCCGTGCTCGATGGCCCACTCCACCGAGTAGCCGGTATACGTCTTGCTGCGCCAGCCTTGTGCTTCAGGGCCCATCAGACTTATGCTTCCCACGTCGCACCAAGCGCCGTTGGCAAACAGTTGGAGGGTGCAGCTCGCATTCATTTGCACAGAATTTTATCACTATTGAAGCTGGAATGCTTTGTATATGTGATAGATAACTGTGCAAGTAATCCGGAGGCCTGCTGTGGCTTACAACCTACTTCATCCACACTTTTGGCCAACGCCTCGGCCCTAAAAGCACGGGGGTTTTTTTGATGCCAGCGACCGCTGGCCAGCTCACATGTGGTCGATCATGACCTGCCCAAAACCCGAGCAGCTCACCTGCGTGGCGCCGTCCATCAGGCGGGCGAAGTCGTAGGTCACTTTCT
>JAKORR010000131.1 GCA_029777735.1 Armatimonadota bacterium
CGCCATTTCGGGGACGCCGAGCATGCAGAGCCAGTGGTTCCCGTTTCTTCTGGCCTGGGCTGCCAAGACAGCGCTGCTCAAGTATGGCGGGCACAAGGCCTACCGGCAGGCACTGCCCTTCTTCGTGGGGATGGTGGTCGGAGATCTGCTGAACGGGGCATTGTACACTCTGATTGCGTGCTTCGCTGAAGGGATGCACGTCTACCCCATCAACTGGTAGCAGGTGAGAGGTGCCGGTGAAACTGGTGTCGGGCGCTCGAAGACGATATACTGAGGAACGGGAGCGGGGTGTTACTGAACTAGGGAAGCCTACCTCTGGGATTCTCACGCAACACGGAGCCTCTGCCGAACTCAAGGAGGAGACGGAGCATGAGCAAACCACGCGTTTTTGTCACTCGGGAAATTCCTGAGGCAGGTCTGGAGCTGCTGCGACAGAACTGCGATGTTGAGGTCTGGACAGACCTGCTTCCACCCTCCTACGAGGTAATCAAGGCGAAGGTCGCCGAGTGCGAGGGATTGTTGAGTCTATTGACAGATAGGGTGGACGCGGAGCTGATGGACGCTGCGCCCAAGCTCAAGGTGATCGCCAACTACGCGGTGGGCTATGACAACATAGACGTAGATGCGGCAACAGCGAGGGGGATCAAGGTAGGCAACACACCGGGGGTGCTGACTGAGGCCACTGCAGATTTCGCCTTCTGCCTGATGTGCGCTGCCGCGCGGCGGATCGTGGAGGGCGTGCTCTACGCGCGGAATGGTCACTGGCACACCTGGGAGCCGCGGGGCCATCTGGGCCAGGAGCTATGGGGCGCTACTATTGGCATCCTGGGCATGGGGCGCATCGGCTACGCCATGGCCTACCGGGCCCACAGAGGCTTCAACATGCGGGTGTTGTACCACGACGTTCGCGAGAACGAGCACGCCGAACAGAACCTGGGAGCCCAGCGGGTCGATTTGGACACACTGCTGTCCGAGTCAGACTATCTTTCTATCCATACCGACCTGAATCCATCGACCGAGGGGCTGTTTGGACGCGAGGAGTTCGCCAAGATGAAGGACAGAGCGGTACTGATCAACTCGGCGCGGGGGCCAATCGTGCAGACCGAGGCGCTGTACGAGGCCTTGCGGGACCGGGTGATATGGGCAGCCGCCTTGGATGTCACCGATCCCGAACCTCTCCCGTCCGACCACCCACTGTACACACTGCCCAACTGTATCATCACACCACACATCGCGAGCGCGACCTATACATCGCGCAACAGGATGGCCGTGATGGCGGCAGAGAACATCCTGGCGGGCCTGCGCGGCGACACGCTCCCCACGCAAGTGAACCCCGAAGTGAAGTAATGCTGGGAACTCGCGTGGTGAGAGGCCTTTTGCAGCATCTGGCCGGCACACGCAAAAGGAAACCCGGAGACATGGTCTATCCGCCTCCGGGTCTTTATTCCATCTTCGGCGCCTACCATCAGAGACGCCAGTCACACCCTCCAGCCGTGCACAGGCCGCCTCTCAGAGCAATGCACAACCTCAACCTGCGACCTATAGTCCCGTGGCACGGGACCGGTCAGGCGAGGCATGCCACACTGGCGGCGACAAGCTAATCTGGCACCAGCGTGTAGGTCATGATGGTGCCTTCACGGCCCGCCAGGTTCGACCCACAGGGGCAGGGCGCTGTGCGCGCAACCCTGCGGTGGCGCACGTGGCGGCGCGCAGGGCGAGTTCGAGTTACAGACGACGTCTTGACCCCGAGCCTGCGGAGGGCCTCGTCGGCCTGCTTCAGGCGCTCCTTCGCGACCGCCTGCTCGGCGGCCACAGCGGCCTTGAAGGCCTTCATTTCCTTGATGCCCTCTTCAATCTTAGCCTTATCGCCTGACTTCTTGCCCTGGTCGAGGAGGATCCAAGCAAGACCCCAGTGGGCAAGGCTCAGATTTGGGTCGGCCGCGAGAGCCGAGCGGAACTTAGCCTCAGCGCCAGCCAGGTCGCCCTTGGCCTTGAGGTCCATACCCTCCTTGGCTGCTGCAAAGGGGTTCTCTGCTGGCGTCACAGGGCCCGCCGGTGCAGAAGGTCCTCCGGCAGGGGGCGCGCCAGGGGCAGCGGGAGGTCCGCCAGGGGCACTGGGAGGCCCACCAGGAGCGCCAGGAGGTCCACCGGGGGCCGCGCCTGGTGAGGTGGCAGGCGGCGGTCCGATAGGAGCTGTCCCAGGAGGCCCTGAAGGAGCGCCTGGCGGTCCGGCAGGGGCCGCGCCAGGAGCACCGGGAGCACCGGAAGGCCCACCAGGGGCACCGGAAGGCCCACCAGGGGCACCGGGAGGTCCGCCGGGAGCACCAGGAGGCCCGCCCGGAGCACTTGCGCCCGCACCTTCTTCGCTTTTCGCCCCTCCCAGGCAGCCGCCCATCAGCGCAACCACGAATACAGCGGTCACCACTATTGCAGTGAGCTGCCAGAGCCGCATAGGCTCATCACTCCTCCCTAATATGCGATCCATCGTGAAGACTCACGACACTATAGGTTGACAGAAGGTTCCCGTCAACGTTGCCGGCAGTATCCATGCCACGGTGTTGGAGGCAGAGTCAGCCAGGCCACCTCTCAGTGCGCGCGAGAGACCTCTATTCGCGCTTCACTTGTGAGGCCACTCAGGGGCATCTGCACCCGCAAGCGATAGACACCAGACGGAGCGTTCAGTGGCACCGCCCAGCGTATCTCTCCTGTACCATTTCGCAAGGCGCGTGGCCCTGAGAGCGCGGTGATGGGGCTGCCGTCGGGCGCAAGGAGACTAACATGTAGCAGGGCCACGCCGCCCCCCGCGTCGCAGCTGATCTCGAAGAGTGCTTCCTCCCCGCGCCCGACAGGCCGCGACGGTCCACCAGCAGTAAGGCGCGTGGCCCGAGCAGCCGTCAGCACGAAGATGGCACTTTCACGTCCGCCGAGGGCCACGGGGAAGGTCAAGGACGAACCCTCACGTCGGACCGTGATGGACTCGCCCCGCAGGTTGCCGGACCCGTCCACCACAGCTCGTACCGCGTAGCCCAAGGGGAAGCTCAGACCGCGCACCCTCACGACGCCATGATTGGCCTCTGCCGCGTGGTTGACGACGGTGATGAGCGCGACGCCATCCGCAACGCGCAGCCCTGCCTCCATCTGGCCAGTCTCGTCGTGGACCGACACGTAAGGCTTGAGACCAGCAGCACCGAGGGCTGCTCGTAGCGAACCACGCAACTCGCAGGCCTCGGCGTTCCTACTCGCCTCTACAGCCTCCTTGTATGCTGCGTTGAAACCCGACGGCAGCCAGAGGATCCTGCCGCGTCCACAAGAGAGACTCTGCCAGGCGGCGAGGGCCTCCGGTGCGCCAAGCGCGGCGCGAAGGTCAACCGGGCGGCCTTGCTCATCGGTCTGAGGCCACTGATCCAGCGCCAACACACCGCCGCGTTTGACCCAATTAGCGAGAGGGCCTATCACCCGCGAGTCGAGGAGGCGGACCTTGCTCAGGAGGAGGCCACCACGATAGTCCACGCGGCCCGAACGAGCCACTGGCTCCTCCAGCAGTAGGTCTCCTTCACCAAAGGCCTGTTGCACCGCGGCGAAGAGGTAGCTAGGTAAAGCGTAGCCGTCGTCAACAGCCTGTTGGGCCGTCGGGAAGTAGAGCGCGACAGCAGCCGAGGGGCGCGAAGTGGCGGCCAAGAGCGGCCCGAGCGAGCGCATCAGCCTTAGGTTGCGGCCCAGGTGATCCCAGCGCTCCGGCCGTGCGTCGCAGCCGGTGGCGAAAGCTCGGTGGATGAAGCTGTTGAGATAGTCGGCGCCTTGAGCTACTGCCGTCCAGGCGCACTCGGATGATGCCTCCTTCGGGTTCTGCTGGAAGGGCCAGTTACGCTCGTCGATCTCCACATAGAAGCCCCAGGGGAGGCGGTGCTGCCGCGCCACGGCTCGCATGAAAGCGAAGCAGGGCCAGGCAGTCAGCATGCGGATTCGCTGGGAGGACGGGTAGAAGTACGGATATACATCGAAGTCAACACGGTGGCATCCCTCTGACCAGTCCAGAGCGTCTTCCTGGGAGCTCAGCGGCCTGCCGAAACCCAACCCGGGCGACATGTAGGTTAGGAGCAAATCGAAGGGGCGATCTGTGGCGACGCCGCCCGGGCGAGAAGGCGGCGTCGTGTCCGTCTCTTCCACCAGTTTACGGCCAAGCTTATATCCGCGCTGCACATAGTGCCCCACGAAGTCCACCAGTGCCCAGCGCAAATACGAGTCCTCAGGCAGGGCGTCGAGAGGCGGCAAATCGACACTGTAGCGTTCGCGGAACTCCTGGCGGCAGAACTCGCAGCCGTCAATGTTCTTGAGGTTTGCCACCGGCTCGTCAGTGACCTTGGCAGAGATGAGACGCGGCACGCGGCGGCAGATGTCGATGAGTGGCGTCAACTGCTCTTGCAGCGCGGCAGGATACTCCGGCGCGAACACGCAGGGCTTAGTCGGCGCCTCTCGGCCCATGAGCTGGAAGCTGCTGTACTCATACATCGTCGCCATGCCCAGGCGTTGGGCCTCAGTCTCCACGAAGCCCCGTAGGTAGAGACGTGCCGTCAGGTCCGCGGAGCGGAAGCCTGAGAGACCCGGGATGGCCGCCACGTTGAAGCCGTGCTCCCAGGCGTCCCTGACCCAGGCGCGAAGTAGTCCCTCGTCCATGCAGTGCCCGCCGGACCCCTCCTCCAGGAAGGAGGCAATCGGAAAGAAGTCACCCAAACCAGGAAGCGCGTCGACCACGGTAAGGGGGGACTCCACAGCAGCCACAACGGTGCTGTTCGCATCAAGTACCTCGGCACAGAGCCAGTAGTCACCCGGGAGCAAATTGGGAACCTGGAAGGACAGAGGGTGCCCAGAGAATAAGGGCTGTTCGCCAAGGCCTAGCAAGAGGCTGAGAGGGCGCCGAGGCTCCGCGAGGCCCAGCCGCACGCGCCAACCCTTGACCTCGGGCGGCGGTGTGTCCTCGGCCGCGGGCGTCACGGCCACAGTGAACTCCGCCATCTGCCCCGGCGCGAAGCAGTTCTTGTGGCGAGTCCACTTGATCGTCGACATGAGCTTCGGGCGCACAGGGACATCCAGAGCAACGGTGTCCCGGACCTCGCCGTCACGCTCCAGGACGGCTGTAAGGCGCAGCTTGCCCTCGCGCAAGCCCTCGGGAAGCTGTAAATGGAAGCGTCCGTCAGACTGCTCGACGACCTTGCCCAGGACCGGGGGGGTATCAGCGCTCTCCGGCGAATCCACGACCTCGGCGCTGACGGAGAGCCTGCAGGGCGCCCCGGCCCCCTCGCCGAGCGCCTCGATGAGTAGCTCCTCGCCCCTGCGGGGGGTGAGGTTGCTCACGCTTACGACGTGTGTCCAGGTCTCTGGGAGTGTGTCCGTTGCCCAGCGCAGGAGACGCTCCTTCCAAGCCTGCGCGCCCGGGCCGGTGAAGAAGTCCGGCGAAGACTCTCCGTCGCACCAGGTGGTTACGACGGTGGCCCTGCCACGCCGGAAGGGCCAAGTCACAACCAGGGGTTGATCCCCGGCACGGAGCACAACCTGGGCGCTTTCGCACGGTTCGACGGGGTTCACGTGACGCACAGGCCCCAGGGAGGCTAGGGGCACACAGGTCGCCAAGGGATGTGCTTTGGCGCCTTCTGCTACAGATGGGACAAGGGGCCCCTTGGGCGCCACCGTTCCCTCGCGGATCTCCACGGGCAGAACGGCGAAGAGGGGCGATTCTGGGCGCTTGGAAGCGTCAAGAGTGTTGGGTCCGCCAAACCAGAGCACGTGAGCGCCCGAAGCCACGGCGTCAGCGAGAGCACACGCCTGGTCCCAGGTGAGGACGAAGGGATCGACATCGACGAAGACGATGAGGTCACAGCGTAGGAGGTCCTCAGCCGTGACCGGCCTCCACCAGAGCGGCAGGTGGAGACCCTTGAAGAGAACCTCCTCGACCTGGGCCTTTGGGAGAGCAGCGCTGAAGGCCTCGCGCAGTCGGTAGAAGCCCGCGGAGGCATGGCGCGCGTAGAGCACGCGAAGGACCCCGTCGTCGGGTCGCTGCCTGACCCGTGGCGTGTAGGGGGCGGGCGCAAGGCTCGTCTCAATCTGCACGCCGCTGAGCAAAAAGCGAAAGGACGAGTTGCGGTCGTCCACATCGTCGAGCCGGAAGGTGAGCCACTTAACGGTGTCAAGTATCCAACCCCAGACGTTGCGGCCCTGTGATAGATCCAGAGGAAGGTCTACAGGGACCCACTTGCCAACCTCCAGCGGCCGCGCGGGGTACAGGTCGAGGTCGACGAACATGGTTTCGCTGGTGCGCAGACGCACGCGCAGGCTCTCGAAGGGCACAGAATCACAGCCGTCTAAGCGATACCAGAACCTAACCGAGCGAACGTCTGAGGCGCGCACGAGCTGAGGCAGAGTTTTGGTGAGGAAGACAACTTCGCTCTTGCCCGCGTCGGAGAAGCCTGCAGGGACGGCGAGGCAGCGCCCACGCTCCGGGTCGCTGACGATCTCGAGACCCGTGGCGCCGAAGCCACCTCGGTAGTATTCGGGTGTGCCCGCTATCTCCCAGCCGACGAGCTCGTCGCCACTGAAATCGTCCACGACCAACGTGCCCTGCCAGAGGAATGAAGCGACCAGTAACTCGAGGCCTAGCAAGGCCCTCCCTCCCGATTGCCAAGTGTGGCGCGGTAACTATCGCGCCTGGTCGGTACGTCGCCGACAGACATAACTCGTAGGGCCTGCCCTGGCTGCGGCGTGGGCCAGCGACGGTGCAGACGCCGCGAGCCTCCTAGAGACCTAACAAACCTATTCAGGATCGACAGGCCGGACAGCGCCATGGCCAACAGCTCAGGGGATAGGGAAGCGTTTGCAGGACGCGACGGTCGCCTGGGCGCTAGGTCCAGTCCATGAAGGCGCGCAGAACGTCCGTCTTGCTGGCGCTGGCAAGTGCCTGCAAGGGACCTTCGGCGCATCATGCCTGGAAATCCAGCAAATCCCGCTTGCCCTCCTATTCTGAGAACCGTCATATCTTGGGCCCTCATACAAGGAAGCCAGGATGGCTGCATCCGAAGCGACTATGGCAACCACATTGGTCGCAAGGCCCTAGACACTAGGTCCTTTGTGCAGGTACAGTGAGCCGGTCCACAGGCGTGAGGCGGTGTAAACCAGAATCGCGCCATCGGCCACCAGAACAACGCCTGCCTTGAAATCGGCGAACTGCACTTTTTGCAGCATGTAGTAGTGCACAGATAGGCGATCTGAAGGCGTTCTGTGGTGGTAGGGGGCTGGTAGGTTGCACCTCCCCAACAGGTGGATCGGCTCCCATTGGCCTTCCGCGATCACCGCATCTTCTCCATGCGAAAGTTTTCGCACTCAGGAGGGTGGGCCCTGCTGGTTCCTGTTTACCCGTACAAAGTTGCCGACCTCCACGTAGTCGACGTCCAAGGGAAGCA
>JAKORR010000132.1 GCA_029777735.1 Armatimonadota bacterium
ATGGCGAGATTTGAACTCGCGGTCTCTAAGCCCCGAACTTAGCGGATTACCAGGCTTTCCTACATGCCGTCGAACTTGGTAGGTATGGATGGAATCGGACCATCGACCACCGCCTTATCAAGCTGTTCTCCCACTGAGCTACATACCCTCTGAAACTGCCTTGTCTGGCTCCTCGACCTGGGCTCGAACCAGGTACATGCGAATTAACAGTTCGCCGCTACTACCAACTGAGCTACCGTGGAATTGTTTCCTTCAGGGAACGGCCGGCCCTCTTGTGCCGCTATTCATCCGTTCCATTGCCCTCACAATCTCTGTCCCACCAGGAGGGATCGCCGGATGAAGTCCTCACGCGCAAAGCGCCTGCAGTGCCCCCGCTGCCGCATTCGCGGCACTGCAACGGCCATCGCTGAGCACCTTGTGACCGCGCATGGACCTACAACTGCGGAGCGCAATCGAGTCGCGACGGGTCGTACGCAGGCCAACAAGGGCCCGACCACAACACCGGGTTTTAGACCCTTCGGCAAGCCGATCCTGCCTGCTGGACGTTGCTTCTACTGCGGTCAGTACGACACACCCGAGCACCACTCCACCTGTGAGGCGGCACAGCGCAACGCCCGCGCCAGGGTTGCACGCGACGACGGCCCGTCTACTTCACTCAGGGCTTTCAGCGGCGGCCTACCGGGGCTCGGCAAGCGCCGCTAAGCCATCAGGCCAACAGGTCCAGCTCACCGTTCAGGATCAACTGCAGGCGAGCTGAACGGTTGCTCCTGTGGTCCGTCACCCTGTCGCCCTGGCAACGGTACGTGCGCACCTTGTCACCACGCTGTCCTGTCCCGACCATCGCCCGCCTGGTCACCGCCTCAGCGGCTGACGCCCTGCTGCTTGCCTCGTTCGCAACGCGCTGTTGAAGCACCCTCCAGGCCTCGCGCCTGTTGGCGTGCTGGTCACGCCCGTCCGCCATCGCCGTGATGCCTGTGGGTCGGTGCATCAGCACCACGCAACTGTCGCGCTTGTTGCGGTGCTGCCCGCCTGGGCCGCTGGCCTTGGTGAACCTCATGTCCACGTCGGACCATCGCACATCGACGCCAACAGCCTCCGCGTCCACCTGCAGCAC
>JAKORR010000133.1 GCA_029777735.1 Armatimonadota bacterium
GCAGAACCGCGATCGGTTGGCTCAGCATTCGGGCCGAGTACACCCTGATCGGAGACGCCTTGCAGGTTGCGATTACCGTGACCAACGAGGGGCAGCAGTCGCACGAGATTGGCCTACGTACCGTCTTCGACGCCGGCTTCGATCTACCGGGCACGGTCAACGATGGACAGCCCTTGTTCATGCCCAACGGCAATGTGATCACAAGCGAGACGGTTATCCGGGGAGCCTTTGATGAGGGCAATTGCACCTGGGTATCCTACGACGACCCAGGATCGCCGGTGCTAGGTGTGAGGGGCTTCGTGGGCACGGCTGATACAAAGGAGCTGTACAACCGGGGAACGGCTACCGAAGCCGGTGGAATGCCCGACCAGATGGAGATAGGCCAACTGCGCAACGTGGGCCTCGGCGTCTGGAACTTCATTCCTAACTCGGCAGCGCCGATCCTCGGTATGGACTGGGCCTACGCAGTCAAGTGGGAGGCGAAGCGCTTGGGGCCTAGGCAGTCCCGACGTTACGTGACGTGGTATGGGGTAGGCACGTCAAGCCCAAGCTACGACTTTCCCTTTGCCATGATGGCCTACGTACCCCCGAAGCTCGAGGCCGTGCAGGACCCCACGACCGGAGAATACTCCATAGCTGACAACTTGGGGCGTTCTCCCATCCCTGTGTCTCTTTACGTGGACAACTACGGTCCGTCGCCGCTGCTGAATGCTACGGCTAAAGTGCGGTTGCCTTCCGGCTTCGAGTTGGCGTCAGGTACGCCGACAGCCAACCTTGGTATAGTGCCGCATAACGAGCTGAGTTCCGCACATTGGGAAGTGGTGGCGACAGCGACGCGGCCAGGCAAAACCAACCTAAAGTTTACGGGGCCTGCGGGGCGTTCAGTGACGGGCGAAGTCTCAATACCGGTACTGCCCGTACTTAACCCACTACCAGCATCGTACCCAGCCTTCGAGATGGTATCCTTTCCGTATACCTTTGCGAACAGCAGTGCAGCCCATGTGTTGGCCTCTCTAGGAGACTTGTCGCCTGGCAGCCCCGCGACGATCGTGCGCTATGACCCGCTGCAGGCCGATCCCGCCAATCGCTATAAGTTTTACCCTGACCCCTTCGCGGCTGAGATTGCACCAGGTGCTGGCTACTGGCTGCTCAACCTGAACCGATTGCCGGCGAGGATGCCAGACGATCGGCAAGCGGTGGGGGGCAACGTTGCTTACAACGTAGTTGTGTATCGCGGCTGGAACCAGATTGGCAATCCTTTCCACTACACGGTTGACTTTACACAACTTGAGGTGATTGATTCAGCCAACCGGCGCTGGACAATGTGGGAGGCCATTGACCGAGGCCTGGTTCTGCCGACCCTTTTCTGGTGGGACCCGTCGAGCCGCCTGTACCGGTGGGAAGTTGATCCCTCCGACGTTGTGCTGGATCCCTACATGGGCTACTGGCTGCTGGCCTATGACGATCTGGTGCTGTTGGTGCCCCCGCCGACCCTCCAGTGGACGGCTTCGGTCAAGAGCCAGGCTCCAGTACGGGCGATGGCTGAGCCCAGTGGTTGGCGATTGAATCTAGTGGCTTCCACCGATCAGGCTCGGGCAGAGCCGATACAGTTGGGCGTGGCGCCCGATGGCAAGGACGGCAGAGACCGGTGGGACCTTCCCAAGCCGCCCGAGCCGGCCGCCCTGCGCGAGCCCAGGGTGCATGCTTGCGCGGTTGCGTCTGACGGGTCGGCCCTGCTGGTTGACGTCAGGTCACAGCAACAGGCAGCGCACGAATGGACGGTAGAGGTGCGCACTAACCAAGCTGGCGTTCCGGTAACACTGAGCTGGCCGGATCTCAGCAAGCTTCCGTCGGAGCTGGTGCCGACCCTCGTCGATGCCGACGGGGGTGTGCGCCGGTACATGCGCACGACGGCTTCCTACACCTACACGAGTTCACCGGTGGGATCTGCCCGCAGGCTTAAAGTGATCATCCAGACTCGCACCACGACCACACCGATGGTGACGGCAGCGCAGGTACAGCCGCAGGGCCGTGGCGCGACGGTGGTATATACGCTGTCGACTCCGGCGAGCGTTGACGTGACGATCCGCAACATCGCTGGCCGGTGCGTGCGTCGCGTGGTTTCGGGCCGTTTCTGCGAAGCAGGAACGACACAAATAACGTGGAACGGCTTGGACGACCGAGGGACCCCGGTTCCGTCAGGCACCTACCTGATCCAGGTAAGTGCCCAATCGCCAGATACGGGCCAGTCCTACCAGGTTGTGCGTCCGCTGCAGCTAGGAAGATAAGGCAAAGGAACACAGCAAGAGCTACAGACCCATCTGCAGGGGGGAAGTACGGCAATGACACTGTCGCGCATAGGCAAGCGTACCCGCGGGCTCGTGTTCGCGCTAATTGGCTCGATGGTCTTGAGCCTGGCGCCGTTACCCACGCTAGCAGTCGCAGAGCCACAGCAGCCGCTCATGGTGGGCCGGGAGCTTAACGTGCTGCTTTTCCCCGTGCAGGTGGCTGTTGAGGGTGCTCCCGAGGACATGGGGCGATGGGCCACCAACGCCCTACAGGCGTCAATTGATGAACTGCCGAATATGGTATGCTTCGACTTCTCGCCGACCTCGCCCCTGGTCAGGAGAGCAGCGCGCGAGGGCAACGTCAGGACTGTTGACGTCGAGCAGGGCGTCACTGATCCAGCCACTGCTGTGGAGATAGGACACGCGATGGGTGCCGACTTGGTTGTCCTGGCTACCCTCCAGTCCTATCGTCTGTCAATTGACCCGACGCAGGCCGAGGTGGTGCTTGGGGGACAGAGCTACGATGTCAAGGCCAACTTCGACGAACAGACGCTAGAAGCTAAGAAGGAACTGCAGGTGTCTCGGGCCTTTGGGGTGGTGGGTAAGTCCAGCCCCCGCGCCAGCTACGCGGGCAAGGAAGGAACGCTCGCCCGTGAGGCACTGCGCGATGCTTCGTATAGGGCTGCACAGGTGCTGGCCGGAGTTCCTGCCGAGGAAGTTGTGGCCAAGCCGGACACAGGCAAAAAGAACAAGGCCTGGCGCTGGTTCCTCATTCTGGCAGGCGTTGCGGCTCTGGCTGCGGCCGTCAACAGCGGGACCGACAGCGACCCTGTCCCGGTGACGGGTAATGAGTACCGGCCTACGAACGTGACCGCCGTGGCTCAGCCTGCTGGGCAGAATGCGATCTTGATCTCTTGGGGCCGCCCCAGCAAGACAGCGAACCTCATGGGGTACGAGCTGCAGCGCTCCTCCAGGACGAAAGGCTCATCATCCTCTAGCCCCTTCGTAACGATCGCGGGCCTGACCCAGCTCCCGGCAGACCGCACACAGTGGGTTGACCACGGGCTGCAGGGTGACAACGTGTACGTCTACCGGCTAAGGGCCCGATACTCAGACAAGCAGCCTGTCGCTAATGACTGGGTGTACACGGGCTGGGTCGGCTTTAGCGGGTAGTACGCCGCTACAGGCAGAGGGGGCCTGATCCGGCCGCCCAGTGCCATCAGGGGTACGGGGCGGCCTTTTAACGTAGCCATCATGAGGTCCTACCTCGCAACACATCCTTGGGACGATCCGATGCGATGGCTGTCCTTGCAGCCTTTGTGGGGCCACGAGGCCGGTGGTGTAACCTTGCTGCTGGTCTGTGTGGGGCTTGGGCTGATCCCGGTGCCGTCCCAGGCGCAACAGACATGGGTAGGCGCCTTGCGGGTGGACATGAGGGCCAATCCTACGCGCCTTCCTGCTGATGGCAAGACACCGTGCCGTATCCAAGCCGAGGTACGCGGCTTCGACGGCAGTCTGGTCCCTGACGGCACTCGAGTGGTGTTCAACACCGATCTGGGCTGGCTGGGCCTGGGCGAAAGTGACAAGCGTGCGAGCCTGACTGCTACCACGAGAGGTGGGACAGTGACGGTGTTCCTCCGCAGTGACGCCGCTGGCGTTGCCACTGTCTTCGGCCGGATCGAGGACACGCGGGCGAACGTCCAAGTCACCTTCGTCGAGCCCAGTGTGATAGGGGCCGTTGAGGCGGCTGGAGAAGGCCCGGAGAAAGAGCCCCGATCGCTTCTGGTGTCAGGGGAGTGGGTGGGGTACTGCGTGGATGCGAACGCCGTGGAGGCCCGAGGCCGGAGCCGAGTGAAGTACGGTGGCCTCACGATCGAGGTGGGCGATCAGGCTTCCTTGCGCTTGAACACCATGAGACTTCAGGCCACCAATGTTGTCCTTCGCCGCGACGAGTATGAGATCGACGCGGCCTCTCTGGTAGCGGATTTCTCGTCAGGGGAGCTGATGGTTCAGCGGTTGACCGACGGTGCGGTGCTGCGCCAACGGCTTTCTATAACCACCCTCCGCCCTTTGGAAGACACTGATCCCATTGCTCCTGGCACCTTCACGTACGAGGCCGTCGAAGGGAATACTTGGTTCGTAGCGGATTCAGTGCGTGTCTTCCCACGTGAGCGAGTAGTCCTGCAGGGAGGGGCTCTATACTCGGGTCTCCAGAAGGTCCTTTCGCTGCCGCCCTACTGGATTATCGCGATGCCAGGGTACACGGGTGCCAGCAACTCGTCAATGCTTAGCGTCAACTCCTCGGGAGATGTGGCCCTCGACATTCCCTTCTTCTTTCAGGTAACAGATACCTGGACCGGTTCGGTCAAGCTCCAGCGAGGTACGAGCATGGCTGGCGTGTCTGCCCGCGAGGGATGGACCCTGGCGTTACAGGAGGAATATTCGAGCGCTTCGGGAGCGCACGGTGCGCTTTATGTGAAGGGGCTGCCCAAACAGGACTGGGGGCTTGGTCTGCGCGACACCCGCCGACTGTTCGGTGACTTCGACGTCTACACGGACCTGAATCTCCCCGACCATCGCAGCACCTTTCTTAATACAATGGCATATACGAGCCGTCCGGGCTACATGTTCAACCTACGCGCAAGCTACGACAAACCCCAGGGCTACACGAGCAGCTACGGCGCAACGGCAGAGTGGCTGACCCACCCGCGTCCCTTCGCTGGCAAGGCCGCAGACTACAGTGTCGGTACAGCGCTTAGCGCTTACAAACAGGGCGATGATGCTACGAAAACCGACTGGTTGTTCTCTCACGAAGTCTATGGAGCGCTGAACTTCCGTCCGTGGTCGCTCGGCGACACCTGGTCGCTTGGTCCTAGACTCGAGAACGTATTCTCCTGGTACAGCAGCGGCGAGAACACTAACGCCGCGCGTGGCGAACTGACGCTTGCGGGTGGTCTCGGCCGTTCGGGGGATCTGCGGTTGGTCTACTCGGCGGAGCACTCGAGCGGCGACGTTTACCAGACAGGATGGCGGCAAGCCTTGGACTTGTACCTGATGGCCGAGAGTGGGCGCTGGCATTCGTACCTTGCGGCCTCCAGCGACTTAACCAACGATAGCGACCTGGCGACCCTCGCCATGGCCTACGCTCTGGACGACAAGTGGCGTCTGGGAACGTTGCTGACGTACTACCGGTTCCCCGAGGAAAGCTTTGACGACGTGGAAGTCACCGTCGGCCGGTTGTTCTTTGGCCAGGAGTTGGGACTGCGCTGGTCGCGCGAATCGGGCAAAGTTAACCTTTACGTCTCGGGCTTCTCGCGTAGCTTCTGAAGTACCCTTGTAGCGGCGATATGGAAGTCGACGTGAGGGTTCACGCGTCAACAGGTGCCATGCGACTCGACCAGTGTAGTCTACGGCGCCTTGCAGGTCCGCGAGGGTCGGGCTCAGCGCAGGAGCAGCTCCTGGAAGGTCTGCGAGACGAAAACTTGACACCTCACAGGTATGCCCCTATAATCAAACACCCTATGAATTCGCGGGACGGGCAGGCGTTGGGGGGAGAAGATCAACTAGAGAGAGGAACAAGAGCGTGTCGTTGCCGATTGGAGAGGTGGTGGCAGGTCGAGTTGTAAAACTGCTTCGTTATGGAGCAATCGTGGAGTTGGAGAATGGCGAGACGGGGTTGGTACACATCTCCGAGATAGCCCCGGAATTCGTTGTGGCAGTGGAGGACCATCTGCGAGAAGGGGACGATGTACGCGTGAAGATCTTGGGCATGCGCGAACCGGGGCGGTACGATCTCTCGATCAAGCAGGCGGAGTTTACCGATACAGAACAGCCAGAGCCGCGTCGCTTCAGGCGTCGGCCCACATCGCCTTCCTTCGAGCGCCGGTTGGATGAGTTCATGAAGGGCAGCAACCGGCGGCAGAGCGATCTCAACCGGAGTAAGACAAGCCGGAAGAAAGGCCGTCGGTAGCTTGTGCTGGTTCCCTCCTGCCTGCTAATCAGCAAGTCCGAAGGATGTTGAACTGACGGTGGCTCATACGCCTGAAGAACCTGAACAGCTGCGCAGGGAATTGGAACGCTATCGCCTGGTAGTCAGTGATCTCCAGTCTAGGATTCGGAACCTGGAGGAGGAGCTTCGGGCCCGCGCGACGATCGCCGAGGTGCCTACCATAGTCGTCACCAGGCCGGAATTGCGCCAGACGCTTGCCCGGCTGATTAACAATATCGCGATGATCGTGCAGGCTGAAAAGGTACTTGTTCTTCTGTATCAAGCCGACACGAACGAGTTCTCTCCTCTCCCTCCCGCTCTGGGCATTCCCGAGGACGTCCTGACCAGCCTCCGCATCCCCGTCGACCACGGCATTGCTGGCATAGTTTTCCGAACCGGCGAGGCAATTGTTTACAACGACGCCCTAAACGATCCGCGGGTTGACCAAAAGCTCATTGCGCTCCTGCGCGTTAGGAATGGCATTGCTGTGCCCCTGACAATCAAGCGGCGGGATGAAGAGGAGCAGATCGTCGAGGAGCGCATTATTGGTGTGCTGGAGGTCTTCAACAAGCGGTGGGATGAGCAGTTCAGCGATGATGACCTCCGTCTCTTGCAACACATGGCCGATCAGGCTGCGGCGATTATTTCCAGCGCGCAGATCTACATCCAGCTGCGGGAAGAGCGCGACGAGCTGGAGGAGACACTCGAGAGTCTCCGTGCAGGTCTGATCGTAGTCAGCATAGATGGCAAGGTGCGACTGATGAACCCGGCGGCCTGTCAGCTTCTCGGGTACAACGAGAACAGCGCCTGTGTGGGCAAGCCCATGGCGCAGGTCATAGGCCACCAGGAACTTCGGCAACTTTTTGAGGAGGGCTTTCGTGAGCGTCAGCCGATGGTGAAAGAGTTATCCTTCGACGAGGGCAGACGCATCTACCGAGCCGAGACCAGTCTGATGATGGACGATAACGGTCAGCTTCAGAACGTCGTCGCGATCATCTATGACATCACAGAGATCCGGCAGCTCGAACGCATGAAGACAGCCTTTGTCTCCACCGTATCTCACGAGCTGCGCACGCCGCTGACGTCCATCAAAGGCTTCATCTCGACGCTTCTCGACGACACCGAGGGCATGTACGACGAAGAAACGCGGCGCGAGTTCTATGAGATCATCGACGAGGAATGCGACCGCTTGACCAGGCTCATCAATGACTTGCTCAACGTCTCGCGCATCGAGTCTGGTCGGGCTCTTGAGATGTACATTACCCACGTCAACCTGCATCAGCTGGCGCAGAGCGTCTGCGACTTGCAGCAAACGTATACCGACCGCCATCAGGTCATAAACGCCGTGCCACCCGACTTCCCGATTATCGAGGCCGACGCCGACAAGGTCACGCAGATCCTGGACAACCTGGTTGGGAACGCGATCAAGTACTCGCCCGAGGGCGGAGAGGTGCGCATCTCGGCCATCGACGAAGGAGACAGCGTTCGTCTGGAC
>JAKORR010000134.1 GCA_029777735.1 Armatimonadota bacterium
CCCGCTGCCCAGAGCGTCTTACTTGTTGTCTTACTCTTTCGGGCCATCGTCTTACTTTTGAGGCCTCAATCTCACAGAAGTAGACGCCGCTTCCGCTGGTTTACCAGCGGAAACAGGCCCCGCGTCTTACTTGTCTTAGTTTTCTGGCAAACCTTGTACGTAGACACGACGCGACACGTCCATGACACATCACCTCCCACCCATTGCCTGGACAGCCTTTCATTCCTACGCATAAGTCTCTAGAAAGTAAGACAAGTAAGACAGAGAGGGTGTTTGTGCTGGTAAACCAGCAAGAGTGGCGTTTATTGTCTGTCTTACTGTTGAGGCGTCCAAGCGTGTTCTGACGTCGTAGAAGTAAGACAAAAAGTAAGACGCGGGTCGCTGCAGCGGGCCGACGATGCGCTCCGCAGCCCGCTTCGGAGCGGTCGGCATGCAGCAGAAGACCCCGCAGTCAAGCAGCCCACGGGGTCTCCCGCACTCCCACCAGCGCCCCGGCTGTCCTCTATCCGACGTCCTGCGCGTCCAGGTCGTCCTCATCCTCGGCGTCCTCGACCAGCACGACGCGGCCGGCTCCCAGGCGACTGAAGCCCGTGTAGAGGTTCGCCAGCAGCGGGATGCACTTCTTGCTCGGGTCGTTGCTGCCACGAGCCATCGGGTTCATCCACGCCGTCAGGTCGTACTCGGCGATCAGCGGCTCTGGGAAGCTCATGCGTCCCTTGTGGCGGACCTGCGTCTTCCCATGGCTCCACCAAGGCGATCCCGTGGCCGCGATGACCTGCTCAAGGTGCTTGAGGAACGTTGTCTTCCCCAGCGGACTCCCGTCGGGATTGACCGCTTTCTGCCAGGCCTTGTAGAGGTCATACGCGAACGCCTTGGGCACGAAGTCCCACACGAAGCGGGGCTCGAACTCCTCCCAGAAGGCCCGCACCGGGTCGTTGAACACCTTGTACTCGTCCAGCGCATCGGCGCACACCTGGGGCTCGGAGAGCTTGTAGTAGTCCATGTGCAGCACCCGCTTCAGGATGTAGCGCAGCACCTCGGGACGGTTCAAGTAGTCGCTC
>JAKORR010000135.1 GCA_029777735.1 Armatimonadota bacterium
TGGCGATGCTCGCCGCAGCCCGTGCAGGGGAGCAGGTCGCGAGGATGACCCAGGCCGCGGCCCGAGAGCGAGAGGCCCGCGCCGCCGGCAACACTGCAGAGGCCCAGCGGCAGGTCGAGGCGCACACCGAGGCGGCGAAGGCCTACTTCGAGGTGGTGACCCGCCCGGAGTACCTGAGCGTGGCCACCGACGAGCAGATCCGGGAGGTCGCCCGGCAAGCCGAGGCCTGGCGGGAGCGGCTGCCAGAAGCTCAGCGCGCCGCCGAAGCGACCTCCCACGAGTGGCAGGAACGCCGACCGGGACAGGTCGACGAGCGGCCCGCTGTGCTGGCAGCCGAAGGTGAGGCCTACGATCGACGGGCGAGCGCGACCGAAGAGGTCGATGTGACGCATTCAGTCGAGCAGCCCCCTGCTGGCGAGGCCGATCTCGTACCTGAACAATCTGCCTGGCCGGCGGTTGTGACCGCCAGAGGAGTCCAGGGCCGACTAGTCAGTGAGGTCTCAGGAAGTGGAAGTGGGCGTATGAACCGGTCCAGTGCGCGACAGCAACATCAGAGGGGTAGCTATCGGTAGCGGGCACGAGGGAAAGTCGAGACCGCCACACCGAGGTTCCCTACATACGGGGCTCAACGGAAGTTAACTTCAAAGTGGGAGTAGATGCGCGCAGTTTGCTCGATCGGCCACTCGCGATTTGTCCGGTACACGAGCGTAGAATTGATCAAACTACGCGGTAGGGGGAAACGTGATCCATCGCTGGATAGTGCTTCCACTGCTGCTGTCATTATGTCTCGCGACCACTGCTGGAAGTGCTGCCGGCGCTGAGCGCAACTTGCTCGCAAGAAATGGTTCAGAAGGCGGCGGGCTGTCCAAGTCAAGCGGGTCAACGTCCTTGCGACTCTCGTTAGTCCCTAGGGGATTGAAGGGGGAATTGCGTCTACGAGGGCCAGGAAAAAAGACCAGAACAGTGACCGCCCCCCGACTACTAAAGAACATTCGGCCTGGCACCTACACCGTTACACCTCAGCCCATCGTCCAAGAGGGTGTCCGGTACGAACCTGAGCGCGCTTCTTCGCGGGTACGGATCAAGCCCGGGAAGCGAAAGACACTTCGTGTGCCCTACAACGCGGTCACACCAAAACCCAGCACCCCACCGGCTCCGGTCGACCCACAACCGACCGCCCCTCCGCCACCAGTTGATATCACTCCACCAGGATCGATTAGAAACCTCAAAGTAGAGGCCCGCACCAGCACCTCCGTATCGCTCTCTTGGATGAATCCAA
>JAKORR010000136.1 GCA_029777735.1 Armatimonadota bacterium
CAAAGGAGCGTGCCGCTGACGAATCGTTCGGTGGGACCGTATACACAGGGAGAGAGGCCTGAGCCACCGACAGAGGTGATGTTGTCAATGCAGATACAGATACCCACAACCAAGCTCAGCAGCGGCTACGAGATCCCCGTCCTAGGGCTGGGGACTTGGGAGTTGACTGGCGAAGCCTGCCTCAAAGCAATACCTATCGCCCTCGAGCTGGGCTATGTCCACATCGACACAGCCTTCTGGTATGGCAACCACGCACAGATTGCACAGGGCTTGGCCGAAGCCGGCGCCGATCGCACTAAGCTATTCATCACATCGAAGATTCCACCGACCCACCTAGAACCCGAGAAACTGCTCAAGATTGGCGATATGTGCCTGGAGCAGTTGCAGATCGACTATCTGGACCTGCTGCTAATCCACTGGCCAAACAAGAAGGTCCCCATGGCTGACAGCTTGGCCGCGATGGCGCAGCTCGTGGACGCGGGCAAGACCCGCAGCATTGGCGTGAGTAACTTCACCATTAACCACGTCAGAAAGGCCTTGCAGGTAAGCGTCCTGCCGGTAGCGGTAAACCAGGTGGAGCTGCATCCGCTGCTGTACCAGGCCGAGCTCATCAAATTCTGCCAGGCCAATAGCGTGGTCGTCGAGGCCTATTCTCCCCTCTGCCGTGGCGAGATTCTGCGCCATCCTCAGGTCCTTGCCATCGCCAGGAAGTACGGCCGGACCGCCGCTCAGGTCTCGCTGCGCTGGCTGTTGCAGAAGGGCTGCGTGGTGCTTCCCAAGGCTAGCTCGGAGCCGCACCTGCAGGACAATCTGGGGGCGCTGGGATGGGAACTGGAGGCTGAAGACATCACAGTCCTCGACAGTCTGGACCAGCACAAACGCATGGTAGACCCGGACTTCGCCGAGTGGGACATCGCGCCGGAAGAGATTCTATAGATCCCTGGCCTGGGAAGCCACGACAAGGTGGAAGCACAGACGCGCTCCGGGTGTCCCGGAGCGCGTCGTTTGGGCCAATTCCTGGAAACGACCGCAAGCACCTATCACGCGTATTCTGCCGATAGCTCCTCGCAGCTCAGGAAGCGGGCGCTGCGGGCCGCAAGACCGTCGATGAGAAGCCCCATCTGTTCAAGCGCGTAGGGGCCGCAGTTCTTGATGATGAAGGGGTCGGGTACCACGAAGCCCTCGCCGATGTGCATCTTCTCCGGTTGCTCCACGAACTCCCATGGATGGAAGTAGAAGCAGAGCACCGCGGGCAACCCACGCTGCTCAACGTAGCCGATAAAGCTATCGATGTGTGCCAACAGTGCGTCGGCACCCTCTGTGCGAAACAGTGGCCACTGGTCCCGGTCGCGCCCGTACTCGTCTTGACTCTCCATCGCCATATCGGCGAAGTTCGGGATCTCCAGCAGCCGCAGATCGCCTTCCTGCGTCCAGTCCTCAGCGCTGGGGTGATAGGGCACCAGTCGTTCGCGGTAGAAGTACATCGGATAGCTGGCGTCGGCCAGGTAGCCCATCGCCTCCAGTGCATTCGTCACCACCGTGCCGCCGAACAGGCGCGGGGAGCGAAAGGACACAGGCTCCCTGCCGGCAGCCTCGGCCACCCATTGATGCGCAACCTCCAACCGGTGGGGAACCTCTTCTGGCAACAGGGGCTGCACGCCCGGCACCGGGAAGAGCGGCTCGCCCACGGTTTCGTGGTATAATGCATGGTTACCCACTTCAAAGCCAACCCTTACGACCTCACGGGCTACCTCAGGATGCTCGCGTGCCGCAGCACCTGTGAAGAAGAAGGTCGCCCCTACACCCTTGTCCTCCAGCATCCTCAGTAGCAGCGGCGTCCCGTGCTTGAGGCCCTCGTAGGTCGTATAGAAGCTACCAGCATCGGTCTCGCAGTCGAAACCGAGCACCACTGTCGTTTGGTTAGCCACACCTATCGCCTACCTTGCGCCAACTGTCCAGCGCGAATTCCTCGACATTAGACTCAGACGTCAAGCTCGATGATCTCCATGCGAGCATCAGAAAGCCGTTCCACTTTTCCTTGGGCGATCCTCACACCGTTCTCCCAACGTAGCCCGAAGTCCTGGCAATACAGGAAGGTATCCACCTGGAAGGTCATGTTCTCCTGCAGCGGGTACTCGGAATCGCTCTCCATCCAGGGCCGCTCGACTTCCATCAACCCAATGCCGTGGCAGGGCCCATAGAGCAGGTTCTCACCGCAGCCAGCGTCGTGCACGAACTGATAGAACTTCGCCACAACTTCCTTCGCGGGCAGCCCGACCTGCATCCACTCCTGGGTCTTGTAGTGCGCCTCGAGGCCCACTTCGGTCAATCGCCGCATTTCGTCGGTCATCTTACCCAGGCACAGAGGACGGCCGACGCTCGAGGAGTAGCCCGCCACACGTGCGCCGATGTTGAGCTGTACGTAGTCGCCTTTCTGCAGCACGCGATGTCCAGGACGACCGATGGCGTGCGTCGAGTTGATACCCGATAGCACGTAGGTTGGATGTCCCTCGTACTCGGCGCCGTTCTCATACATGGCTCGCTGAGCAATGCCGACGACCTGAAGCTCGGTCATCCCCGGCCTCATCTCTGCGAGCACGGCCTCGAGAGCGACCTCCGAGATGCGGAAGGCCTCCCTCATGCAGTCCAGCTCCGCTGGGCTCTTGATAATGCGCATGTTCACAATGATGTCGTCAGCCTTGACAATCTCCGCGTCGGGCGCGCTTTCCCGCAAGACCTGGTAGATGGTCACAGGCAAGATGGACATGCCTGCGATACCAATGCGTCGGGGAGTGATGCCTAGCTCGGCGAAGATCGACGCGAAGGTATCGAGCTCAAGCTCCGGGTAGCCGGGTTCCGCCGACTCGCGGTATTCCAGGATCTTGCGCACAATAGATAATTTACTGCGGTCGCGGGCGTAGGTCTCGCTCTCCGGACCGATGATCTGGATAGCCTCGCCCTCGGCAGGTACCAGGATACCCGCCGTTTCGAAGATGGGCCAGTAGTTGGACAGATACCGGACATTGGCGGGGTCAGCCTCGTTGGAGTGGACGAGCAGGACGTCCAACCTTTGTTCCTTCAGTGCCGCCTGTACCTTGGCAATGCGCTGTGAATACTCGCTGTCGGGAATAGTCATAGCAGACATAGTAATCGCCTCCGTAGGAGTGTTGTTTTATCTTCCCTCAGCAGGGGTAGATACCCTTCCTCAAATCAACCGCCGGCAGTTGCTCACGCAGCCTCTCGTAAGCAGTATCGCTGAGTGGCTCTGTGTAGGGCTGGGGTTGTACAAGGCCTGTACCGGTCTCCAACCAGTGCGGGATAGTCGTGTCGGCCATTTCCCTCAGGTCGGCCACGCGCCGCTCGATGTCTTCAGGCGTGAACTGGTACGCGAAGCACTCAGAGTGCCACCCGAGGCGCGAATCGGCGACCACGTAGGGTAGACACGCCTCGGCGTTGGCTATCTCGGCGTGAATGACGTCGCGCAGACGGGCCAGCACCGCGCGCCTCTCTTCCTCGTTGGGCGAGCGCAGCAGGAACTCGCGTTCCACATAGAAGCGCATGGTGTTGCGCAGACTGGTGATCTGGTGGTAGGCACAGCGCGCCAGACCATACTCCCGGCACTGCTCGCGCGTTGGCTCGGCGATGTGCTCGAAGGCGCGCTCGAGCGCCAGAAGCCCGCGCTCCCATTCCTTCAGCAGTTCGCCGAGGCAGCGGTCGAGCCACAGCGCATCCTGGTCAGGGATAAGCGAAACGAGGTTGTCGCCGGGCGGCTGGTTGTCGCGCCAGTTGGGTGGCGCGGGCTTGTGGATTGGTTCTAGGAACCACGGGAAGGCTGGCCCCTGCACCTGTGGACCGCTGCTCAGCAGCGGTATGTGAAAGGGGTAGAAGTTCCAGGCCTGCGCGAAGTGTTCCCAGGCCTCGAGGACGTCAGGCACGGCTTCGGGTCCAAAGTAGTCGTGGGCCAGTTGCGCGAGAACCCGGTCCCGATTTTCTTCGAAGGGCTCCAGGTAGAGCCGCCCGGCCAGGTCTGTTATCAGGCCGGGGTAGTTGCCAAAGATCCAGCATCCTAGCATGCCGCTCGCGCCTGCGCGGCGCAGGGCTGCAAACTTGTTGTAGACCACACCTGGCAGGGGCAGGTGCGGGACGTTCGCTAGCTCGTGCGTGCTGAGGAACTGCAACTTCGCGTATACAGGCAGCCCGCGCTCTGCAGCCACATCCCTCGCCAGCCTGAAGCGTTCCGAAGGCCCCACAAAGCTCAGCGAATACTCATCGATAGGAAGCACACGCCCTAAGACATGTTTCTTGTCGCCGCGCTCGAAGTCGGCCATGTAGACCGTGTCCGCGGGCAGCTTGCGGATGATCTCGTGCTCCTCGGCCCGCCCGTACAGGCCCTCCCACGACCAGTTCCAAGCGATCACGGGGGCCTCGGGCGCGACGGAGTGCACCCCCTCGGCGACGGCAGCAACCACCTCGACCACCACGTCACTCGGCCGGCGCTCGCGGCACCGCGGACACTGCAGGTTCTCGTAGGGGGGATCTCCAACGGCCCGCGAGTGCGAGAAGCAATGGGTGTGATGCTCCGAGGCCGTGATAAGGAACACGCCGCCTAGACCAGACACCTCCTCGAACAGCCGCCGCGCACTCTGGCGCAGAAACTCCAGCACCTCCGGTTGGCTGGTACACATCGCAAAGGTCTGCGGCTCGTCGTCCATGACCGACGCTGACGGATGGCCCCGCAGATGCGGATACTTCTGCCAGAAGGGCGAATCGGCGGCCAGGTTGCGCGGCTCATTGAGGTACAGATATACCCGAAGGCCGTACCTGGCCGCGCGCGCCACGAGCTCCCGCAGTCGTGGCAGCGCCACATCGGCCTGCTCGCCAAACTCTGGAAACACGTCGCAGGGAACAATGTCGCGCAGCTTCTGATGCAGCCACACGCCGTTGACCCTATGGTGCGCCAGGCGGTTCAGATACTCCTCGGGATAGTAGTCCTCGTCGCCAAGTAGCTCGTTTTTGTAATAAGGCGAGAAGAAGGACCGCAATAGCCGGTGCCTCAACCAGGGCTGACGGAGAACCGCCCCCGGCGCCAGGTATGGTCCCCCCGCCGACGCCATCCGCTCCTCTAGCTCGTACAGGGCGTACTGCAGGCCGCTTGCATCCGCACCGCGTATCAGCACACGTTCCGGCGTCACGTCCAACACGTAGCTTTCAGGCACCGGGAGTTGGTGCGGCGCTAACCACAGTGCCACGACTTTCTCGGCTGAGGCATCCTCGTCACATTCCTCGACGTGCACATGTGTTCCCATGCACACTTCTAGGAATCGGGCAAAGTCGGCGGCGGCTGTGGCAAGCTGCTCCCCCGTGCCCGACGGCAGGAGCACTCGCCAGTCTGGCGTGATGATGGCGGCTCCCGGCGGCGCCACTGCCCCCTCGCGCGCGACGCGGCGGCTGTGCAGCGGAGACCGCAGCTCCTCTCGATAGCCGTGCAATGGCTCAGCAACGCCTTGGGGATAGCCAGGAATTCCCTGAAGGTCCTTCACCGGTAATCACCAAGAAGATATTCCTCTCCGATGCGTAGTCTCCTCCCGTCCCGGGACGCCGGACACCTTGGGCTTAGCACGGTCGCCCCACTCCCTTGCCCAGCGCTGATTCTGCTCGGAGTCCCGCGCTTAGTAGGCGAACAGGTATTGCCGCCTCGTGCGGCGAAAGCCACATCCTATCGGTTCCAGGACTGGCAGAGGCCACAGGGCCTCCAGGGAGGATTAATCGACATGCGTTTAGTTGACCAGTTTCCCTTTTATGCAGACCTAACAGGGCCCGTTCATAACCGCTGTCTACGGCTGGAGCATCTGCGGCCCGCCGTGGACGAAGTCGAGATCGACAATACCTGGCGTCTGCAGTGCGCCGAGGGCGACACGACGTCCACCTTCGCGGCGCGAGATTTGGCGGAGTTCCTGCAGGCGGCCATGGGCATCACGCCGGCTCTGGAAACAGCCTCAGGGCCTGTCCTGTTGCTGGGCGTCGATCCGGCACTTGCTGTTAAGAGCCCCGAGGCCCATCGCGTCAGTGTGTCGCCCAGAGAAGTTGCCGTTACCGGCGCCACTCCCCCCGCCCTGCTGCAAGGGGTGTTCTTCTTGGAGGGGCTGATGCGAACACGTCGCGCACCCTTCCTGTCCCTGGGCGTCCACGAGCGCTCTCCGCTCTTCGAGCGACGCATCCACCGTTCACCTCTGTCCACCTTTATCACCGAGGAGCTGGTCGGTATCTCCGGCCCACCCTTCAGCGCCGACGTGCCAGGCAAACCGCTCATCTACACTGGCTGGACACACTCCGACGCAGGCCCCGACGCCTTCTACCACGACAACATTCTCTCTCGGTTGGCGCATGACGGTATGAATGGCCTTTGGATCCGAGGTGGGCTCTCGGCCTACTCGCGGGTGGCAGCCTTCCCCGAGTTCGGCGAGCGCTCAGATGAAATCCTGGCCGCTTTGCGCCGTCTGTGCGAGCGAGCGGCGCGCTACGGCATCTCCGTGTACCTGTTCTTCAACGAGCCGCTGGGCTTCCCGGCGAACAGCGACTTCTGGGAGCGCCACCCGGAGTGCAAGGGATCTTATGTTGGCTACTTCGACCGCTATTGCCTCTGCACATCCATCCCCGCTGTCCGGGACTTCCTGTACGACGGCGTAGCCTACGTCTTCCAGC
>JAKORR010000137.1 GCA_029777735.1 Armatimonadota bacterium
GCCCTGGCCCTGGCCTTCCACCTGGCAGACGGCCACCACGGCCCGGTGGGCTTCGCCTCCACCCTGCGGGCACTGCACTGGAGCGTGTATCTGCAGACGCATGCCCGGCGGTGTTACGGGGTGGCCCAGTCGGGCGAGGTAGATACGGCCAGGCGGATACTGGAGCGAGTGAGGAAGGGGGATCTGGCGCGGGACGGGTTTGGCACGCGGGAGATTCAGCGGGCGGGGTGGTCTGGGCTCACTGAGCCCAAGCGCGTGGTGGAAGGCCTCGGGCTGCTGGTGGATCTGGGCCACCTGGAGGAGTGGCAGGAACCGACCCGCGGCCGGGTCAAGAGCCTGTTTGTCGTGAATCCGAAGTCGTTACCTGCTGCAGCTGCGACCCATTGAGCCCGGTTGAATTCCAGGATGCCCGCCCTTTACGGCACCGACAAAACTGACAGAAGGGGCTTTTGTCGGTTTTGTCAGTACCTGTTAGGGGCGTATCGTGGAAAACGAGCGCCCTGCGCATGCCATTGCAAATCGCAGCCTGGTTGATCGCCGTCGCTCAGAAGTTCAATGAAAACGTGGCGCCGACGGGGCGTGAGCCGGGAGAGTTGGTGGGCGCTACTGTTGCCAGGCCCCGTTGCTATCCGAGGAATTTCAGTGACGACGATGCAAATCAAGAATCTTACTCAGATCATTCGGCGGGCGAATGACACGTCAGATCCGCGCAGTGTCTTCTACCAAGCTATGTTGAAGGCGCGTACGACTGAGGAGTACTTGGACGAGGTGGGGGATGTTGTCGTCGTTCCGCCCACGCACCCAAGGCCGATGAACGCAACCGTTGAACTGACGTACGCGCGGGACAGGCGAAAGTGGATCTCCGAGGTGAACGAGTCGCCGGAAGGCGATTCGGAAACGCCTGGGGGCTGTGACGCCCCTCCAGATTCCGAAAATGACGCAAGAATGCGTGCGGTACGGTCTGTCATCGCTCGTCAAGGGCAAGCCAAATTCAGGCACGCGCTCCTGCGAGCGTATGGCGGTAAGTGTGCTTTGACAGGGTGTGGGATTCAGCCCCTGCTTGAAGCCGCTCATGTCACCCCATACCTTGGGGTGCATACGAACGAACTTTCAAACGGAATTCTGCTGCGAGCGGATATTCACATTCTTTGGGATCTTGGACTCCTGGCTGTACATCCGACTGAACGAACGGTGCACCTCAATGCGACGGTATCAGTCTGTGATACCGCGCTTGCCGACCTCGAAGGAGTCACGATGCGGACTCCGGAGCCTGCTCACGACCAGCCGTCTGAGGCAAGACTGCGTAAGCAATGGGAGTTTTTCCAGAAAATGCAAAAGCCTGATGGACATATGTAGCTGGACCAAAACCCTTGTCGGCCGGTACAGGCAAGGATGCCGCCTTCCAGGTCTTTGAGGAGCTGGACGCCCTGGATCCGCAGGCGCGAGGGGCCGAGCAGGAGGCCCCGGACGGCCCTTCCTTCCTGCGCTTCGACCCGGAAGCCTTGGAGGCTTTCACCGAATGGCGCACCGGCTTTGAGGCGGAGCTGCGCACGGGGGATCTGTACCCAGCCCTTGAATCCCACCTGGCCAAGTACCGCAAGCTGGTGCCCGCCCTGGCCCTGGCCCTGGCCTTCCACCTGGCAGACGGCCACCACGGCCCGGTGGGCTTCGCCTCCACCCTGCGGGCACTGCACTGGAGCGTGTATCTGCAGACGCATGCACGGCGCGGTTAAGGGGTGGCCCAGTCGGGCGAGGTGGATACGGCCCGGCGGATACTGGAGCGGGTGAGGAAGAGGGATCTGCTGCGGGAGGGGTTTGGTACGCGGGACATTCAGCGCGCCGGATGGTCGGGAATCACCGAACCCAGGCGCGTGGTGGATGGCCTCGGGCTGCTGGTGGAACTGGGCCACATGGATGAGTGGCAGGAGCCCTCCAGGACAAAGCCCCGCACCCTGTACGTGGTCAATCCCAAGTCTGTGCCGGTGCGGCACTGAGGGGAATTTCGGCCCATGCACGCCCGGACCGCACCGACAAAACCAACATTTCCCGAATTTGTCGGTGCCCGGGTAGGGGGGCGCCGGGAGATTTCGGGGCGATCACCCGGCCCGGCCCGAGTGTCCGCACCAGGCCGGCGGGCGCCGGCTCCGCTTGCACTCGCCTCGACAAAAGCCCGTGCAACGTTGGCAATCTTGACAACAGCGGGCGCTGTTGGCAAAGTTGCCAACATGAAAGCCGAACTGATCACCCGCTTTCGGGATATAGCCGAGGATGGCTCCGGCGTTGAAATGGTGGTGTGGCGGGTGCCCGACCCGGTGCCACCATCAGAACACCGCTTCAAGTACCGGC
>JAKORR010000138.1 GCA_029777735.1 Armatimonadota bacterium
CTGGAGCACTTCGGCTCGGTGATAAGTACGGGCCTTGAGCCGCCGGCTGGCGGTGCCCAGATCGGAGAGCTCCTCGCGCCCAGATACATGTACCGCGTCCATGCGCCCTACCCGTCCACAGCTCTGGCTGTGGACCGACAGCCCGACGTCGCGCCGGAGGTGAACAGATTCGGTGATTAACTCGCGTCCGTCAAACCATCTGCCTGACCCTTTGCGCCGGGCCCGCGCCTTCGCGCTGCTTGTTGGAGCCGCCGCACTGACCTGCGGGCTTGCCTGGTCGGAGGGGCTGAGCATCGCCCTAATACCGCCGCTGGACCGTCCCGACGTGGCAGCCTCAGTAGGGGCGTTTGCCCGGACCTTCGGCCTCCAAGTGGACGAGCTAACGCCTGAGCAACTTGTGAATCCGGCGGTTTTCTCTCCCAAGCGCTACCCGGCGGCCATCTACACGGGCCTTGAGCGCTACGTCTATGAGGTATTCCAGCCCGGCGACGGAGCTGAGGCGCTGCTGAGGTATCTGGGCGAGGGTGGGACGCTGATCGTCAGCGGCGTCTGTTGGCCCTTCTATCGACCCTTCAAGTGGATCAACGGCTCTCTGCAGCGTTATGACGGCACGGTGCCCGAGTTCCGAGGGCCTAAGGACGCGTGGCTCGAGAAGGCCATGACCCAGCTCAACCAGAGCGCAACGGGATCCCTCAACCGTTTTCTTGGCCTCAACATCTCAGGAGAGGGCACTACGCAGTTCGAGAGTCCCGACGAGAGCATCGAGTTCAGAGTGAGCGAAGCGGGACGCAAGCTATTTCCCTCGCTGCCCGAGCGCTTCCCCTTTCCACACGCCGGAGATTTGCGGTTCCGTCCGGCGTCGGGGCATAATCTCGGCGAGGGCGTTGAGTTCACAGCAGTGGCTGAGGCCATCGGCGCATCGGGCAGAAACTATGGAGCCGGCATCTGCCTCGTCGACCACAAGGGCGGTACCTTGGCTGGCGGACGTGTGGTGTACTTGTGGGGCACGCTAGTGCAGGGTGAAATAGGCCAGAGCCTTATCATCGATTCGCTACGTCTGGCTGCTCAGCACGCCAGGCTTGGCGGAGAAGCCGTGCGGGCCGCGGTTGAAGAGGGCCGGCGCGCCGCTGGCGATCTGGCCGCCCTGGCCGAGACCGTCCGTAAGCTCGATTTGTACCCGGAGCGCAGCTACTTCGAGCGCACCGCAGCCCTACTGGCACGACAGGTGGACTTTGCTGTGAAGGCTGCGGAGCTGGGCAACGTCAGCCGGTCCCGCGAGCTGCTGGCATCGGCCCAGCGCGACGGCGAGTTCCTGCGCAAGAGGCTGGCTGCGGCAGGCTGGTAGGTAGGCTCCGACCTACGCTGCGATAGCCCGCTGCTGCTAGAGAGAGGAGAGCCGATTGGCGGAGCGAGTGGGCAACACACAGACGCGAGTGGTGGTTACACACCGGCAGGTGGTCGGGACTACTCGCGGGCCCTGGGCCTCGCGTCTATGGGTCCTGCTGAGTACCTGCTTCGGGCTTGTGGCAGGGACACTCCTGGCCGCAACTGCCACGCTTCCACCTGCCGAGGACGTCCGGGCCACGATCGCACAGATTCTCGCCCGGCGTGAGTACCAAGAACCCCAGCCCAGCGCGTTGGATGCCTTCTATCGGGCCCTAAGCAGGATCGGCGAGAGGATACTCAACTGGATTCTCAAGCCCATTGCCTGGCTCATCGATCGTCTCTCCAGCTTGGGAGCCGATGCTTCTCCCGTCTCGCGGTGGATGGTCATCAGCCTGCTCACTGGCTTGCTTGTTCTTGTCCTACTCCACCTGTACTACGTCGCGTCTGGGGCCTTTGGGCATGTGCGCCGACGTCGGAGCGGCCAGGACCTCCAGCCGTCGCGGCAGGCCGACCCTGCAGAGCTCACGCGGCAGGCCCAGACCGCGGCAGCCGGCGGTGAGTACCGTGAGGCCGTGCGGCTTCTCTACATCGCCTGCCTGTTGCGTCTAGACCGCGCCGGTCTGCTTGTTTATCACCCGTCCATCACCAACTGGGCCTACGTTGACGTGCTCAGCGATAGGCCTTCTGTGGCGCCGTTTTTCCGCGATTTCACGGCTCTAGCCGACCGCGCGATGTACGGCGTAGCACCTGTGGACGCAGAGCAGTTCCACCGCAGCAAGGAGCTTGCCCGCCGACTTGAGGTGGATACGGAATGAGGCGGTGGCGATTGGTCATCCTGTTGGTCGCGGGGCTGGTCCTTGCCTCAGGGCTGCGGACCTACCTGCGTCTCCACAGCCCCGCCCTCGATCCAGTGCATGATTATTCGTCCCTGCGGACCAACCGCACCGGCACCAAGGCCCTGCGCCAACTCTGTCGCCATTACGGACTGCGGATCGATACCTTCACCCGCCCGGCGTCGGAGATCCCCGCCGACGCTCGGCTCGTGGCCTTCATCAACCCCTTTCGCCCCTTCACCGCCGAGGAGTTCAAGCGTCTGGAAGAGTGGGTCCAGCAGGGTGGACATCTGATAGTCGCCGTGCGCGATGGCCCTATTGTGTCCCAAGATGGCCGCAGCAAGCATCTGAACGGTAACCATGCTGTCCTCGCCTGGCTCGGCTTGGTGGCCACGAAGTTTCAGGGGGACGCCTTGGTGACCGCTGTCGAAGCCTGTCCCTGGCCCGGCTATGATATTCGTAATCTATCTACTCTCGCTCCGGCTGAACTAATTATCGTTCGGAGTCGTGCCGAAGTACGTCGCCATCTTCTGCTCAGAGGTGAAGACCTGGAGATCTTGTCTGAATTACCGGCTATGGCCACCGTCCGTACGCTAGGGATGCTGCGCGTGGATGGGCTGTGCCTGGGCGTATCTCTGGGCCTGGGCCAGGGCCGCGTCGACGTGCTCACGGACGCCAACTTGCTATCAAACTACCACCTGGGCAAGGCGGACAATGCACTGCTGGCGGCTGCTCTATTCCTACCCGGATCTGAGGGCAAAGTGCTCTTCGACGAGTATCATCACGGCATAGGCTCACCCCAGTACTCACCCTCGGCGAAAACCAAGTTTGTGCTATGGGCTGCGCTGCTACTGCTCCTGCTTGCTCTGACGACGTACTTTGGCTTCGGGCTGATGCGCCTGGGGCGAGCCAGGGTTTACAGAGAGAGGCCGCGTCGCTCGGTGGGCGAGTACGTACAAGCCGTGGCGTGGCTGTATCAGCGCGCGAACCAGCGCAAGTCAGCGCTGTCCGCACTGGCTCAGTCGACGCGGAGGCGTTGGGCCCTGAGGCTGGGTGTGTCGCCCAACTCGTCGCCGGAGCAGTTCGCGGCCGCAGCCCGCAGTCGGCACATAGCTTGGGCTGAGACGCTCGAAAGGGTGCTCACGGCCGTGGCCGTGGCCGAGGAAGCCGAGGACTTGACCCCTGAGCGCTTCGTCCGCCTGGGGGCGTTGTTACAACGCCTGCAAGCGGCACTTGATCTATAGGAGCCTTGATCCGATGAGCGAGGAACGTTTCGCGAAGCGGTCTTACGAGCTGGCCCAGAGGATTCAGGACATCATGGAGCTAGTGGTGGTGGGCCAGCGACGGTTTATCCAGGAGTGCCTGGTGGCGGTGCTTTCAGGCGGCCACGTGCTCGTGGAAGGCGTTCCAGGCACGGCTAAAACGCTGCTTGTCAAAGCGCTGGCCATTGCCTTGGGCAAGGAGTTCAAGCGCGTCCAGATGACGCCCGACCTCATGCCCTCCGATATCGTGGGCACTTACGTCTTCGACTTGGAGCGGCGGGACTTCCACCTGCGCCCGGGGCCCATCTTCACCCAGTTCCTGTTGGCGGACGAAATTAACCGTGCGCCAGCCAAGACCCAGTCTGCACTACTCGAAGGTATGCAGGAGAAGCAGGTGACCATCGATGGGCGCCGGCACCCCCTTGACCCGGACTTTACCCTCTTCGCCACTCAGAACCCTGTGGAATTTGAGGGTACCTACCCGCTGCCAGAGGCCCAGGTGGACCGCTTCATGCTCAAGCTGCTCATCGACTACCCCGCTGCCGACAGTGAGCGCGAGTTGCTGCGCCGCTTCGACCAGGGCTTCAGTGACATGCGCCTTGAGGAGACAGGGATCAAGCCCGTGACCTCGGCCGAGGAGCTCGCCGCCTGCAGAGCCGAAATCCAGTCCGTGAAAGTGAGCGATGAGATCCTCTCGTATCTCACTGACCTGGTCCGCGCGACGCGGGAGCACCCACTGCTCATCCTCGGCTGTAGCCCGCGCGCCGTCGTC
>JAKORR010000139.1 GCA_029777735.1 Armatimonadota bacterium
CCTGGCTGGGGAATTCGCTTTGTACCGGTGCGGGCCAGCGTGCAGGACGGACAAATCTACACGGGAAGGGATCAGTATGGCAGACATCACGTACTTTGACGCACGGTGCTATCTGGGTCGGTACCTGCAGACGGTTGAGGGCCAGCCTATCGACGAGCCTTCTCTGCTCTCGGGAATGGATCACTTTGGCATCCACGAGGCTCTCGTGCTGGACAGCCTAAGCGTTGCTTCCAACCCTATGGCAGGCAACAGGCGCATCCTCGAGCGCACGGCAAACCACCCTCGCCTCCACCCGGCCTGGGCAGGCTTGGTGCCCCACAGCCGCGAGTTCCCGCCACCCCGCGAGTTCGTCAGCGAGATGAAGGAATGTGGTGTCGGAGCCGTCTATCTGTTCTATCGCCAGTTCGATCTTCCGCTCGACGATTGGGGCGTGGATGAGCTTCTGAGTGCGCTGGTCGAAGAGCGAGTGCCGTTGTTCTTGTGTGCCACAGACCTGCTGGAACCTGGCGCTATCGACTGCACGGACTGGACCAGCGTAGTAGACCTCTGCCGCAGGTTCCCTGAGCTGCCCGTGGTCGCCACCGAGGACCGCATCTACTGCAGTCAGCGTGCTCTCTATGAGGCTTTGGCAGCCTGCCCCAATCTCCGGATCGATTTGTCAGTGTTGTGGCTGCACAAACGCATCGAGTTCATCGCGCGTGAGTTTGGGGCCGACCGTCTAGTGTGGGGATCTCACCTGCCTGAGCGCACGCCCGGCTCGCCGCTCATGCAGCTCAACTACTCGGACCTGTCGGAGGACGAGTTGAGGAAGATTGCTGGAGGCAACATGCGGGACCTGCTGTCCTGGAATCCGAACATCCGCTTCGTGAACGACGTGGACTTTCCGGAGCCTATCGATAGCCTCCACGCGACGGCGCGCGAACGGCGGTCTCTGAGGGAGGAACGCTTCTATGACTGCCACGGCCATATCGGCTGGGCTGACGCGCGTCATGTAATTAACGACACACCAGAAGGCATCGTGAGGGAGATGGACAAGCTCGGCGTCCGCGTCTGCCTAGTGTTCGCCTTGCAGGTGCTGGGCGACGTGGGCTACGGGATGGATGAGGTAGCAGAGATGATTCACCGCTACCCCGACCGCTTTGTGGGATTGACCCTTGTAAACCCACGCAATGGGAAGGAGACCATGCTGGCGGACCTGGAGCGGGGGCTAAGCCTTGGTATGCAGGGCGTCAAGCTCGTGTCCAACTCTTACGGTGGCTATGACGTGAACGGGCCCCTCATCGACCTGTGCGCCGAGTTTGCCCACCGGCACCGGCAGTTCATTCTCAACCACTACTGGGGCTCGGCTGACAGGCTCCTCCAGCTCTGCAGGGACTACCCAGACGCCTGCTTCATCGTCGGCCATTCCTACGACTACTTTGGCGAGGTTTTCCGGAAGGTCGACAACGTCTACCTGTGCACTTGTCCCTTCCTCGGCTGGGGACAAACAGAGCGATATATTGACATATACGGCGCTGATCGCATCCTCTTCGGCTCAGACCTCACCGACCTCCCCATCGCTTGGGGCTTGGGGCAAATCATGTACGCCAATATCTCCGAGGCCGACAAGCGCAAGATACTGGGCGAGAACCTGCTGCGGATAATGTGCGATCGAGGTCTGACACCCAAGGGGGAGTAGGCGATTCCAAGGCTATTCCGCCAGGCCATCACCTCAGGTAAGTCCGGCCTGCAAGCCTACGTGGGAAGGGTCTGAGAGGCTAACCAGGGGCCACCCCTCCCGAACGCTTGAGCGGACGCCCTTGACTCGGTATCATGCTCGCACCAGAGCGTCGGTGACCCCGGCGCTCGTCAACTCCCGTTTGCTTGAACAACATCTCGTCATATGAGCCAAGATCTCTCGCCCACGAAGTTTTCACTGGCGTGGCTATGGGCCGTGACCCAGCTAGTCCGGCGTGACCTAAAGGTTCGCTACAAGAATTCTGCCCTGGGCTTTTTCTGGTCCTTCCTCAACCCTCTGATGCAGATCGTCATCCTGACGATCGTGTTCAAGTACATCATGGGATCGACTATCAAGAACTTCTCGATGGAGCTTTTCACCTGCTTCCTGCCTTGGATGTTTTTCTCGCAGGCGCTCAACGACGGCGCAGTGTGTGTGGCGAAGGACTTTCTGTTGGTGAGAAAATACGCCTTTCCGCGAATCATCCTGCCTATCGCTAGCCTGACGTCCAACTTGGTACACCTGGGTCTGGGCTTTTTAGTACTGTTCGCGATCTTCCTGGTGTTGCCTGTGGCCTTCAACATCTACTTTCTCTGGGTCCTGCCACTCCTTGCGATTCAGTGTTGTCTGACCCTGGGCCTGATGTTGCTGTTTGCTACACTGCACATGTACTACGAGGACATTCGGTTCCTGCTCGGCTCTGCGATCCAATTGCTGTTCTTCCTGTGCCCCATCGTCTACACGGTGGACCAGGTCCTAACCAGCGAGAGACTGTCGGCCTTCTGGAAGGAGTTTTACCTGCTTGCCAATCCCCTGACGCCCCTGTTTATTGGCTATCGGACCGCTCTGCTGCACGGCGGCGAGTGGCCCTTGGCGGATTACTTCACGTACCTGGCGGCATCGATAGCCTGGGCCTTGGCTGTGCTCTGCCTTGGTCTGATGGTTTGGCGACGCCACCAGTGGCGGTTCCCAGAGTTGGTCTAATGAGCGAAGCCGCTGTTGAAGTACGAAGTCTATCTAAAAAGTTCATTGTTCGTCACGAGCGCAGGCCAAGTGTGAAGCGTCTCTTCACGCGACTGTTGCGTCCTTTCCCCTCGAATGTGCTCTGGGCGCTTAGGGGCATCAGTCTCAGCATTGAACCAGGCCAAGCGGTGGGCCTCATCGGCGAGAATGGGTCGGGCAAGAGCACGCTACTGCGGATCGTGGCAGGGATCCTGCGTCCTACCGAGGGCTCAGTTCACGTGCGCGGCCGGGCCGGTGGCCTATTCGAGCTGGCGGCAGGCTTCCACCCGGAGCTTAGCGGGCGGGACAACATCTGGCTCAGTGGTGCTCTCATGGGCTACTCTCCCCGCCAGGTGGCCGAGCGCTTCGACACCATAGTCGAGTTCTCTGAAATGGCGGATTTCATCGACATCCCAGTAAAGAGCTACTCCTCCGGGATGGCCCTGCGGGTCGGTTTCGCCATTGCCGTCGCCTTTGAGCCCGAGGTACTGCTGGTCGACGAGGTGCTCGCTGTGGCCGACGCCCACTTCCAGCGCAAGGCCTACGGGCATCTGCGGCGTCTCCAGGAGAGAGGCACGGCGCTCATCATCGTCTCGCACGAGACGGCCGCGATACGCGGGACATGCTCGCGGGCATTGTGGCTTGATCATGGACAATTGAGGCGAGACGGCGACACCAACGAGGTCCTCGACGAGTATCTTGCTTACGCGGAACGCAACAATCATGGCTGAGGCCGAAGTCCCACAGGAGGAGAGCGCGGCGGATCTGTGCGGTCTGCGCCTCCTCGTGCTGACTCCTTCGTACTTCCCTAGGGTCGGGGGTGTGGAGCGCCATGTGCGCTTTGTCACCCGAGAGCTTGTGAGCCGTGGCGTGGCCGTGCGGATCGCGACCCCGCGCTGGGACACCGAGACACCCGAGGCAGAGATAGTAGACGGCGTGGAGGTGCTCCGCCTCAGCCTTGACCGACGCCTGGGCGTCAAGGCTCTGGCGCCCTTGGCCGAGTGGGCGGACGCAGTGCATACGCACGATGCCTATCCCTTCCTGAAGTACTATCTGCCCTATCGCTTCCGTTGGCCCAGGACCCCAGTATTCGTCACCTTCCACGGGTACGAGGGCTATCCGATTCCGCTGGAGGCAAAGATCCTCCGGCGCCTAGTACTCCGGCTGACGCGCGGGAGTATCTGTGTGGGAGCCTTCATACCCAAATGGTACGGTTTTCGGTGCGACCTGGTGACACACGGAGGAGTAGACGCGCCGCCCGAGCGCCCACCGATAGGGGACGGAGCGGTGTTCGCTGCCCGTCTCGAGCCCGACACGGGCTTAAGGCACTATCTGGAGGCCCTGCGCCTGCTGCGTGAGCAGTACGGGTTGTCCCTGCGCCTTGATGTGTGCGGCGACGGGAGCCTGCGCGGCGAGGCCGAGCAATTCGCGGCCTCGGCAGGCCTGAACGTGGTTTTCCACGGGAGCGTACCGGACGTGATGCCCTATCTGATCCGGGCACGGTTCGCCTTTGTATCGGGCCTGCTGGCGATGCTCGAAGCTATGGCCGCTGGCAGTCTAGTGGTTGCAACCTACGACAACCCGCTCAAGGAGGATTACCTGCGGCTGTTCCCGGGGGCGCGATACGCTGTCATCTCAGCGTCTCCTCTGGAGACCGCCGCGCAGCTTCATCGGCTGCTGCAATCGCCCGCCAAGGTGGAAAGTGTGGTGGAAGAAGCCTTCCAGTACGCCCGGGCGCAGACGTGGGCGCGCGTGGCCGATCTGTATGCGTGCCTGTACCGGTCCGTCATGGCGTGGAGGAAGAGGCGGTGAGAACGGCGCTGGTCACCACGTGCTATCGCGAGGCGTCGGCCATCGGGGCCTTTCTGGACGCCGTGCTGGCCCAGACCCGCCGCCCAGATGAGATCATCATCGTGGACGCCGGCTCGGACGACGGCACTGTGGAGCGGATTCGAGAGCGCATCAGCGCGGGCGCGCCGGTGCGACTGATCGTTGAGCCTAGCGCGTGTCGGTCGCGTGGCCGCAACCTAGCTGTGGCCGAGAGCACTGGTGAGGTGATTGTCGTCACCGATGTGGGAGCTCTGCCGCGACGGGACTGGTTCGAGCGCATCGTGGCGCCTCTGGAGGCAGACCCGAGCATAGACGTAGTCGCGGGCTACTACGAGGCCGAGGGAGAGAGCCTGTGGGAAAGGGCGGTGGCGGCGGCTATAGTGCCGGTGGCCGATGAGGTGGACCCGGAGACCTTCCTGCCGTCGGCGCGGTCGATCGCCTTCCGTCGTGAGGTCTGGGCGCGAGTGGGCGGTTACCCGGAAGAAGCGCGGTTCAACGAAGATACGCCCTTCGATCTAGCCCTGAAAGCCCTTGGAGCGCGGTTCGTCTTTGAGCCTAGCGCGGTCGTGAGGTGGCTACCCGAGGCGTCCGTGGGGCGGCTCTTCAGGCAGTTCTTCCGTTACGCCCGGGGTGATGCTCAGTGCCGCTTGTGGTTCCGTCACTATGCGAAGGCCTATATTGGCCTGGGCCTGGGGCTGGCTATCATCGTTGCAGCGGCCCTGTGGTGGTGGCCACTACTCCTGCTTCTGCCCCTGCTTGGGGTGGCCTACTGGGCGCGGCACGCGGCGCGCGCGTACAAGCGAACCCGGAGCCTTGCCGCGGCGGCCCTGGCACCGGCGGCGAACCTGATCGTGGACTTGGCCCACCTTATCGGCTATACCCGAGGGCTACTGGATAGGCGCCATGGCAGAGCAAATGCAAATCCAACTGGAAGTCATTGATTGCCCCATCTGCGGCATAGGCGAGTCGCGGGAGGTCCTGCGGGCGCGGGACCTGAAACTGTTCTGCCCGGGCGAGTTTCGGCTGGTGGCGTGCCATCGCTGCGGGCTCATCTACATGAACCCTCGCCCGGCGGCAGCCGACATGGGACGCTACTACCCGGCACACTACTGGGCGCCGCCTCCGCCTTCCGAAGCGCCCCCGTATCTGGACGCCGGTATGAGGCGCACGCTCGCCGCGCTGGTGCGCGACTACCCAGGCGGCCGAGTGTTAGACGTGGGCTGTGGCATCGGGCGAATCCCGGCGCTTATGCGGGAGCGCGGGCTTCAGGCCATGGGGCTTGAGCCCTACGAGCACGCCTGCCAGATCGCCCGCGAACACTACGGAGTCGAGGCAGTGAACGCTTTTCTGCGGGACGCAGACCTGCCGGAGGGCAGCTTCGACGCCGTGACAATGTTTGACGTGCTGGAGCATGTGCACGACCCCCTGGGAGACCTGCGGCAGGTGCACAGTCTACTGAGGCCCGGTGGGGCGTTGTTCGTCAAAGTGCCCAATATTGCGTCGCTGCAGGCAGAGTTATGTGGCAAGTGGTGGTATTGTCTGGACATTCCGCGGCACTTGCTGCATTTCTCACCCCGGTCGCTGCGACAAGCTTTGAAGGCGGCAGGCTTTGCGCGCGTGAACTGCGCGGCAGTGCCGGACAGCGTGGGAGCCTTGGTCTTCGAGACGACCGTGGTCTACCGTCTACGGGATTGGCTACTCGCGCGCCGGGGTGTGGAGGTGGCGCCTGCAGAGGGCCAGACGGTGGGTGAAGTGCTCGAGGGTGAGGTCTACGCCGGGGTGCCGTGGCAGGCGAAGCGGGTCTTCCGGTGGCTGGTGAGGAACGTGTTCTACGCGCCGCTGGCGGTGGAGAACCTGGTCGGCCGGTCGGTGGAGCTCCTGGCCGTGGCTCGGCGCTGACGGTGGTGGCGTGAGGCGCCGCCCAGTGTTGTATTCTGTTCCGCAGTGGCGAGCGCTCTGGGGGTGGACGAAGCCGTGGAAAATGCGGAGGAGAGAATCCTCGTGACAACAGAGGACGTAGAGGCGTCTGAACTCATGGACCGATTCCTCCGGGGCCTGATCTACGAGTACCCGATCTATCCCTCGGTCGCGCTGCTGCGGTGTTGGGAGTGCGCGCTGGCAAGCCGCCTGAGCCTTGTTGCTCCACTGATAGACTTGGGGGGGCGGCCCTCGCGGATGTAGCCTGCGGGGTTGGAGCAAGCCTCCGCGGCGCTGATCGTCACGGAAGGATCTGCAGAGGCGTGACACATAACCTGCGTCTACTGCTCAGAGACTGAGAAGCAGGCACAAGCTGGTGCAGCTATCTGCAAGTATCTGCTCGTCCGTGCGCAGAGCCGGATCTGATCGTCGCGATCTCATGATGGCTCTGCGGTGTCGCCACGCATCGCAGAGACCCAGCAGATCGGAGGCGTCGCCTCGCCGCAGCAAGCCACCGAGTGCCCGGCGCACCAGGGATAGGCTGTGGCGGCGCCGAAGCCACGGAGACTGGAAGTTCTTCCACCCGAAGAAGCAACGATTACGCGCGCGGATCCGCTTGACGTAGCTTGCGCTATACAGCTTGCGGATGGTCGCGCTCTCCAAGTGCACGAAGTGGCAGCGCGTGTCGTAGACGATCGTCAAGCCTGACCTCCAAGCGTTCCAGCCTAGGTCCACGTCCTCCCAGTAGAAGGGGTAGTAGAGCGGGTCAAAGCCACCCAGCTCGAGGAACTTGTCGCGTCGGAACAGGCCACCGCCTGCAGGTGCACCCAATTGCGGCCACCAGTCGGTCGGCCCCCGGGGCGGGCGCGGTTTGCTGGGATCATCGCTCCAGTACTCGGGGCCGGTAGCGAAGACATCGGGATCCTCGAAGTGCTCAGCCAGCAGCGCTATTGATCCGGGCGTTACTTCCATATCGCTGTTGAGCAGTAGCACAAGGTCGTGGCGGGCGCGCTCGAAGCCCAGGTTGCAGGCCGCGCCAAAGCCAACGTTGCGCTCCAGCGCCACCACCCGCACCGTCGGGAACTCGCGGCCTAGCATCCCCACACTGTCGTCCTCGCTAGCGTCGTCAATGACGATTATTTCATCCCGTTCCAGGCTGAGCTCCTGCAGGAGCGGAGGCAGCGTCCGACGAAGAATCTCCACGCCGTCTCGATTGGGAATTACTGCCGAGATAGGCTGCAAGGGTCAGGACCTCTGGGGCCTCGTGCGGCCCAGGGTATTGTGCAATGCGTGTCGGCATTGATGCAACTTATCTGCTAGAGCCCCGAAAGACCGGCGTGGAAACCTAGAAACCTATACGCTCAACCTGGTGCGGGCCCTGTTGGCGCTTCCGGAGCGGCCGGAGTTAGCCCTCTACGCGGCCGGACCGACGCCCGACCCCGATACGCAAGCCCTCTTCCAGGCCGCCGACCGCGCTCACCTTTCGCGCGTGCACAGGCTGTGGCTGCGCCTGCGCCTGCCGCTGAGGCTACTGGGAGACCGGGTTGAGGTGGCACACTTCCCAGGCACGCTGCTCCCCTACTGGCTGCCTTGCCCGGTCGTCACAACCTTCTACGACCTGGCCGCGTATCGCTACCCCGAACTGTACGACCCGGCTGAGCTGGGCCTGTACAGACACCTGATACCCGCGGCGGCTAGCCCGACTTCGACAGTTTTGGGTAGGGATTAGGGGTTAGAGGGGGTGAATCGCCAGTAATACCAAGGGGTAGGGTTGGGATCCGAGCTTATATGTACTGGCAACTTGTACTAGCTTGGGGCTTGACAAAGCGGCCTTTCAAAGCTATACTGCA
>JAKORR010000140.1 GCA_029777735.1 Armatimonadota bacterium
CGAAGGGGATCCGCGAGGGGTTGGAGGCACTTAGGCACAGGCCCACCGCGCTACGGTTGTAGAGGGCGTTGCAGTCCTGCAGGTTGAGCAGGCCCAGGTGTTCGTGCTCGAACCAGATGTGGCCCTTGTCCCGGGCGGGGGAGCCGTAGAGATAGATCTTCACCTCGGGCATGCGGTGCTTGACGATGCCCAGCGCCTCCAGGCCCAGCCGGCTGCAGCGGCGCGGCTTGTCGGGCTGGTGGATGAAGCACACGGCCAGCTCCTTCTGCACGTCGGGCAGGGGCTTGTAGATGTCCAGGTTGGCGCCGAAGTCGAAGTGGTAGGCCGGCACGCCGAAGCGCTCGCCCAGCTCATGGCGCAGCCAGCGCCCGATGGTGACCGGCGTGAGCCCGTAGCGGTAGGAGTTCTCCGCCATCAGGAAGGCGTCGCCCATGGGGTTGAAGCAGGCTTCGTAATCCTGGACGAAGTACAGCTTGCGGCACGGGAAGGGCAGGTCGCGCACGAAGGCGGCGGAATACCAGATCGTGGCGATGGCCGCGTCGGCGGGCTGGATGGCATCCCAGCCGAAGCTCACCCGTTCGAAGGTGTAGCCGAAGATCTGTTCAATCAGCTGGCTGCCCTTGTCGGGGTCGGTGTGGGTGCCTTCGAGATAGAGGTGGCAGCGGTGTCCGTGCCGTTCGAGGGCGAGGGCGTGTTCGAGCATCGTCCGATGCCCGCCCGAACCTTCGATCAGCCTCGGGATGAGCCAGGCGATAGTGGCCATGAGGGTGTGCGGTCTTGCGTGTCGTGATTGTTCGAGGCGACAGGGCCGGCGGGCACATATACGCACCGGCCCGGTGCGCGTAGCCCGTAATTATCGCATGCGGGCTGCGGATGATGGCGGTGCGGGGTGTAAGACCAGATTACGTGGGGAGGAGGCCACGGGGGCGGGCAAGCTTCCGAATCACCAGCCACGCGCCTGCGAGCACCAGTATCGTGAGAAGGACGGACTCGCGGTTGAAGCGTTGTTTTCTCTGGTCGCTTCTGTCCAGAGGCGAAAGCAGGACAGCCATACTGCCCGCTTCTGGGGCGTGGGTGTCGATCTCGAGGTGACGTCCGGCCTCGTCGATGGCCACCCACCCCCGGTCGGGTCCGGTCTCGAAGTGAACGATCAGGTCCTGGTGCAGCGTGTTGGTCTGAATCAGAAGTGGGCTCAGGCGTGGTGCGGAACGGTAAACGCCATCCACGTAGGACCATGTCATTGCCGATATCTCGGCTTCAAAGGGCTTGCGCATCCAGACTGGTGTGGAGTGCAGCGCGACGCTTGAGACGCCAACGACCTTCTGGTCGAGAGGTGTGAGACTGACCAGCCTTTTCGAGGGGAGGAGCGCAAAAGGCAGCAGGTGGAGGCTGGTCACGAATGTCGCGAGCAGGAGACTTCCTTGATGAATCCACGTGTGCGCTTGCGACGGCTTGGCCATGGGAATGGGGTTGCGACGATGGTACCGGTATGCGAGCAGAATCACGCCGAGCCCGCAGTAGGCGGAAAACCCGCTCCAGTAGAAGTATCGAAATTCGGCAGATACATTGAAAAAGAAGAATGTGACCAGATAAACCAGTCCAGACAAGAGCACTGCGACACCAAACTGACCTTCGGTCGTTGTGTGCAGCCGGTAGCGCAACGCCAGGATCAGGCCAATGATCGAGAGCGAGGCAAAGAACCAAGGGCGGCCCAGGCGATCATTGACTTCGGAGGTTGCATAGGCTCGCGCGAGTTGCGTAGCGGGCCGAGGGGGAGAGTCAGGCACTGCCCAGCCCCAGGGGTTGGCAGCGTTGTAAAGCATGGGGCGGGAGTTTGGATCAAAGATGGATTTCTTGAACGTCGGGACGAGCATCACGAAATATGACGCAGGGTGCTCAAGGATGGTGCTGATCCATGCCTGGGTGAGTCGGCTCGTGCCCCAGATGCCCTGGAGATGCAGGGTGTCGCTAATAAAGCGGCATTGCCCCCACGAGGCTGCCGTGTCCCACTGAATGGGGCTGTAGCACGATTCGACTATTTGTCGTGATTGCTCGGAGGTCCATGTCCCGGGAAGGAGATTCTTCCTCTCGTGATAAGAAATGGCGAGTAGTTGATAAGCTTTGATGCTGTCACCCGGGTGTAAGCGCTTAACGTCGAGCGCAGTGTTCTGCACGCTGTACAGGACGGGGAGCAGGCTGAGCACGGCGAAGCTAAGCAACGCCGCACGCTTCAGGCCATGACGGCCATTGGCAAACAGAAGGAGCGGTACAAGACAGAAGACCGCATTCAGACGAACGAAAAAACCCACGGCGATCACTGCGTTGGCTGAAATCTGGAGTGCCAGCCTTGTTCCCGGATTGGCGTGCTCGCGGCGTGCCAGATACGCAAGGCTGCTGGCGGTGACCAGCACTGCTGCCAGCATGGCGTCGATCACCACATGCCCCAGGTAGTTGAAGGTGCCGGGTAACAGTGGAATTGCGACAATAGCCAAGGCGCCACGCCCAAGTTTTGGCCTGATGGCAATCGCAAGTGCTGCCAGCCCCCCCCAGAAAAGTAGATTGTCG
>JAKORR010000141.1 GCA_029777735.1 Armatimonadota bacterium
CTGATCTCTCAGGCGGCCCAGGACGCGGTTGAGGAAGGGATTTCGGTGCGAGAACTGGAGAGCTTTGTGCGGAGTTATGCAGATTCGGAGGCTGAATTCTCTACACACATGACTCCAGGGGCTAGAAAACCTCTTCCACCCGAAATAGAAGACCTCAGGCAGCGCTTCCAGTCGGCTCTCGCGACAGCAGTGCGCATCAAGCCAAAGCGCCAGGGTGGTGTCATAGAAATCGAGTACTACGATGATGACGACCTCACCCGCCTCGCGGAGGTCCTCGTCGGAGGATGACTTGTCGGCTGACTGTTGGCCCCTGTGGAGTGGCTTGCGGATCCTGTCGAAGCTTCACGTCTTCCGATAGGCATGTCGAGGGACGGAAGGGAGAAGCCTAGGACTAGGACTACACAGAGCCAGTCACGGAGTCAACGCAGACCAGGCACGTGTGCACACAATTTAGCCGCAAAAGGGGCAGAGGTCTTCGGCTGACGGGTCGTGTAGGGAATGGCCTCCCTTAGGGTGTCCCAGCGGGTTTTGATGTTTACAGGAGGTACTACTAGAAAGCACGTCCCCAGGCGCACCGCCGCCCGGGGACGTTCTTGTCGCCGAAATCTTCCCCGAGGACCCGCACAAGGGGCCAAAGGGGGCACTTTGTGGTGTCGCGTCTCAGGGGACCCGAGAGGCTTGGAGCGACACTTGCATCCTGTCCATGTGGTAGGTCTGGTTCAGAGGCATCTGCCGGTCGCCGAAGGTCACCGTGCCCTCCTGGTGTACAGTCCCCGTCTGGGTGATCTGCCCGTCGAGGCTTAGCACATGCGTATCCTCGCACGAGAGGTTGCTGGACAAGTTGACCTGAATCGACACTTCCTTGAACTCCTGCTTGAGCCCCTGGGCGGCGTCAGGCTCTGGCGTGGCGAAGTCCACACCGCTGAGAGACATGTTGGAGTTAATCTTGACGCAGCGCACACCCTCGATGTTCGTATACCCGGCGTGCGCATAGTTGATCACAAAGGGGTTGGGTGCACCCCCTGGGCCCGTGGCGCCGAAGATGAAGGGCCTTGTCTCGCTCCAAGTGTCGCCCGTTTTCACAGGCTGTTCAGGCAGCAGGGGTTCGATCCAGCTTATGGCGTCCGCCAAGTTGAAGACGCTGGCCTGAGGCCCGGCCATCTTGGCGAAGAGTGCTTGGAGTTCTTCACCGCCTTCAACACTGGTGACTTTGCCTCGGTCAGTGATCAGCACGGTCAATCCCTGAGAGAAGAACCGGCCCAGGGGCGGGGGAAGGTCCTGTTCGAGGGGTTGGGCGCCCTCCACTCCCTGGATTCTGAGCTTGCCAGCAGCCAGATCCACGAGCACGTTAAAGGTTTGCCCCGTGGGGAGAGTGGTGACCACGGACATTGCGCCAAAGCTCATCTTGACTCTGGCGGAACCATCCTGTTCGACGCCTAATACGTCACAAAAAATACTCATGTTCACGATCGTGTTGGCGTCGAGAGTGGTACCGGCGCCCTCTCCCTCCACGATGCTGATGCGCCCGTTCACACGGCTGGCCAGTTCCCAGGTTAGGCGCTGCTCAGGTAGCCATTTGTACCGAAGGAGAATCGGCTGTTCGTCTTGAGCCAAGGCTGCCGCTCCCGTTGCCAGCACTACCGCCACCAATACTGCCACTGCGGATACCCTCATTGTCCCTGCCTCCTCTGATAGTTGGACTTCCGCTCCCGCGCAGCCAGGTGGCAATCGCGGGCCCTTCCTGAGTCACGAAGCCCGTACGACTGGCTGGCCTTTGGGGTTAGAGGTCCCCGGTCAGCTCCAGGATCTGGTCGTCGGGCACCGCTACGTTGACATCCCCCACCTGCCGCATCGTGATCCTGCTGGTCTCGACAGGATCGGGATTCCCAGTGGCGGCCCTCCGGGCCTCGATGTGCGCCCAGAGCCGGTCGTGCATATTGCGGACCACATCTGGACGTCGATCGGCCAAGTTCTTGTACTGGCCGGGGTCGATGATCAAGTCGTAGAGCTCGCGGTCGGGCTTGCCAAAGGGATCGGGCTCGGCACTCTCGATGTAGTGCCACTGACGCGTCTTGACGCACCAGCGGCGGGTCCAAGTGCTTTCGGTGCAGTACAGGGCTGGGGCCACATCGCCGCGGCGGTTGCCGGTGATCCAGGGCACCAGGCTGACGCCGCCCATACCGGCGGCCTCGGGCGCGTCTGCCAGGCCTGCGAGATCGAGGATGGTGGGGGAGACGTCCAGGTGGCGCGCCCAGTCGGTCAGGCGCAGGCCCGAGGGCAAGTCGCGATGGTAGAGGATCAGTGGTACGTGTAGGTTGGTATCGTAAAGGCCATGGTGGTCGAACCACAGGTCGTGCTCATCCAGCTCTTCGCCGTGGTCTGACGTCAGGACGAAGAGGGTATCTTCGTCCATGCGGGAGGTCTTGAGCATCTGGAAGACGTGGCTGAGGCAGGCGTCGCAGTAGGCGATCTCGGCGTCGTACTGGAGGCAGGGGAACTTGATATCGGTGCAGCAGGGCATCCATTCGGCGAAGTAGTGGCGGAAGGCCTTGCAGCGCCAGACTTCCCTCATGCTGAGGTTAGAGGGGTCTTTCTCGTTGCCGCTATAGAACATTCGGTCGAAGGGCGCTGGTGGCAAGTAGGGTGTGTGAGGGTCCCAGTAGTGCAGGAAGCAGAACCAGGGTTTCTTCTGGTTCCTGCAGGCGTCGAGTACTCTCAGGGCCGTGTTGTTGACGGCCTCGGCCTTGTGCCAGGCGCCGGTAGGGTCTCGATCCCACATGTAGCCCTCGTACACGTCGAAACCTCGGCGGTACCACCGCCCCAGGTTATCCGCGGCGGCCGTGAAGTAGCCATGCTGCTGGAGGATCTGGGGGAGGGTAGGAATAGCCTCGTCGAGCTCGTGGGCAGCGCCTTGGGCCACGACTCTATGGTCCCACACGTCGCGGCCTGTGAAGAGCGTTGTGAAGCCCGGGTGGGTGGGGATGTGGGGCGCGTAGAACTGCTCGAAGACGATGCCCTTCTCGGCGAGCCGGTCGATGTGCGGGCTGGTGAGATTCCAATGCCCGTAGCAGCTCAACCGGTCGGCGCGCAAGGTATCGATGGCAATGAAGAGAACATTCACCTACAACCATCCTCTCGGCGGCGCAAAGGGGTGTCCACAAGAATGTCCGCCGAGATAGGATACACGCAAGCTGGGCTCAGGGGAAGAGCAAGCTGAAGGGGGTGAGGGAAGTGGGGGACTGGCTCGGCAGGCATGTACCTTATACCTTCTTCGCCCCTGGGTTTCACGATCGCCCGTCCGTCCGCTCGTGAACCAGTGCAGCACTTGCCTCGGGTTCTGGGTCAAGCCGAGAACGTGACGTGCGGCAGGTAGTCGCCGTGGTGATCTTGGGCATGGTTGCCACGGCATGGATTGTGCTGCGGGCAGTTACCTAAACGGGCCAAGGGCCGCAGGGTTCGTCGGCGGGCAGGGTCTTCAGTCTAACGGCAGGGGTTCGATGCCGTCGTCCTTCAGTCGGAATCGTAGGGCACGGATCGCGCTTCCCTGCCCTTCTTCGTAGTAGACAGCCAGGATCGTGCCGTCCTTGAGCTCGACGGTGGCCGGATAGGCGCCGCCGACGGAGTCGATGATGTAGGGCCCCTGCCAGGTCTTGCACTCGTCCCGGCTGACGTGGAGGGCCGTGGCGGGGAGGCGATGGGTGAGGAGGATCTCGTCGGTGCTTAGCCGCGTAAAGTGAGGCGCATGGCCTTGGAAGCCGATGTCCTGCACGGGCGACCAGGTCAATCCCAGGTCCGGGCTGGTGGCGTAGTGCATGTTGATCTTGCTGCTACGTAGGGCAGCGTAAAGGGTGCCGTCCTTGAGCAGGATCACGTCAGTCTCGGCATCGAGGGGCAGGTTGGCGTCCTTGCCGATGTAGATGGGCTGGCTCCAGGTCTTGCCGCCGTCGGTGGAGCGCAGGACGCCGCCCCAGTCACTGCCTCCGGCGCCAGTGTAGATGCCTAGCAGTGCTGTGCCGTCAGGCATTTGACGGACCGGGGCGGAGCAGGCGTGGCCCGGCGCAAGGTTCTCGGCCGTCTCGTCCCAGGTTTCGCCGCCGTCGTGCGAGCGGGTTATCTGGACGCCCACCAGGTCCCAGCGCGTATCCCTGGGGCGCAGCGAGAAGAAGCTGCAGATGAGTGTGCCGTCGCTCAACTGCGCGATGTGGGGGTCGCGGTTGTCGTCGGCGTCGTCGTAGAGAATCCGCGGCTCTGTCCAGGTGCGCCCTTCGTCGCTGGAGCGGACGAAGCAGATACGTCCACCCTTGGGCCACTCGGCGTTGGGTAGCGACACGTGCCCATAGCCCGCGTAGAACACGCAGAGGAGGTCACCGTTGCTAAGGCGACAGGCGTCGGGGAAGGCCTGGTAAGGCCCGGCCGCCTCGCCGCGCGAGATGATCTTGTACGGCGGCTGCTCTTCTCGAAGTGGCTCGCTCATCTCAACCACCTTGCCTTCGATCTTCAGATTGCGGAACTGGACGCGGCCCTGACTGGTGCCTAGGCCGATCCTGCCGGCAGGTATAGTGCTATCCTCGACGACGAAAACCTGCGTCCCGTTGAGGGAAAAGACCAAACTCGGGCCTCTGCAGTCGAGACGAACGGTATGCCAGGTGTTGTCGGGCAGGTCGAGGCGCTGGCGCTTCAGCTCGATCCAGGTGTTGGTGGGCGTTGAGCGCACGAGGATTACCTGCCGGTTCTTAGTGTCCAGGTGGAGCCAGTAATAGGTCATGGTGCCGGTGGCGCGGAGGCATATTGCCGCGGCCCGCACGCCCGTACCGACGGGAAGAACGATGAAGTCCACCGTCAGGGTAAAGTCCGAGAAGGCGGGTTCGACGAGAAAGGCCGCGCTGCCGCGGTCTGGGTTCTGCTGTTCGAGAAAGCCGTCGCCGAAGCGCCAATCACCCCGGGAGAAGAGCCACTCGCTCTCGTGGCCGGGCTGGAGTACAGGGACAACGGTGGTCGTGTCCTGAGCATGGATGGGTGCCACCAAGGGCCCGAAGGCGATCAGTGCCGCGATCAGGTTGAGCGACAGGGCGTAGCTGCCAACTTCTCGCATTAGTATTCCTCCCTGAAGACAACAAGCGCCAGAGCCGGATGATAGGCCACGCCAGACTTCTGGGAAGCCTGGCGTTGTCCGGTTAGTCAAAGCTTACCCTAATGACGCGCGGGCCTTTGAAGCCGGTTTTGCCCGGACGGAAGTAGCGAACCAGCAGCACGCCCGCGATGAAGCCGCCGATGTGGGCCCAGAAGGCCACGCCGGCCCCCTGTGCGGCGCCGAGAGAACCTACGCCTGAGAGTAGCTGGAGGAAGAACCAGAGGCCAAGGAAGAAGGCGGCCGGGACTTCGGCGACGGTCCAGATTATGAACAGGGGTATGAGGGCGCGGACTCTGGCGCCACGGAAGAGCACCCAGTAGCCGCCGAGAACGCCAGCAATGGCGCCGCTGGCGCCGACCAGGGGGACGTCGCTGAAGCCGCTCATCAGGCAGTGGGCGGCCATCGAGATGATGCCGCAGAGCAGGTAAAAGATCAGGTAGCGGGCTCGGCCCAGCACGTCCTCGACATTGTCACCGAATACCCAGAGGAACAGCATGTTGCCGGCCAGATGCCAGAAATCGAGGTGCAGGAACGCATAGGTGACAACGGTCAGGTCATCTGGCACGACCTGAAGGGCCGGCTCCAGATAGGCGTAATCGAACACGACCGCTGGAATGAAGCCGAGGCCGAGGGCTGCGGCATTGGCCTGTGTGTCGCTGGCAAGCACGC
>JAKORR010000012.1 GCA_029777735.1 Armatimonadota bacterium
GAATTGCACAAACCAGACAATGGCCACGATGGTGGACAGGCCCAGGGACAGGAAGCTAGCGCGGGCCGACATCAGCTCTCGTGCCTGGTCCGGTGGGTCTCCCTTCAGGGCACGGTGCCACATCTCGCGAAAGTGCGGCAAGGCCGAGCGCACCAAGTAGGCGGCTAGGACGATGTAGGCGCCCGCCACCTGGTACCCGTTCCAAATGCTGGTCGGATACAGCGGCATCGCCTCGAAGGAAGCGCCAAAGGCCGAGAACGCGACGTTCTCCGCCCGCACCAGCAGATAGAAGAACCACAGCGAAAACAGCAACTGCGTTGGGAGGAAGTAGGCAAAGCCCACGGCCGCCAGGGAAAAATAGGCCGTGGTGATGTTGGCGTCGCTCCATGGTCGCCCCAGGGAGGCAAGAAAGGACCCCAACGGGTACTGGACGGCGATCTGGGGTATGCCCGGATACAGGCCATGCAGTCCGTTCAGAGTGAAGATGAAGGTCGGCAGCGCAAAGCCGATCCACATCAGCTTGTTGCGGAAGAACTGGTGTCCCAGCGCCGTGTCACGCGCAAGCTCGACCGGGAGTTGTACAAGCGGGAAGGTGAGCTTCTCGTTGTCCACCCACTGGCGCCGAAGCAGCGAAGCCATTGCCAGGTATGCTAGCAGAAAGGCACCCACAACGATGAGCCAGTTGCACAGAGGGGCGATCCAGGGACGCCAGGGAAGCTCCTGGCCCGGCCTGAGACCCTCGTAGAAGGCGCGAACTACGTACTGCTGCGGCTCACCCTTCGGATCCCAAGGAACGGACCACGCCGGGATATGGCGAAAGAAGAGATCCTCCCAGTGGTTGGCCGGCGTAGCGAAGTAGTTCACCGCGATGAGCGAGGGTATCCAGCGCTCCAGCAGCCCTCGCGAAACGGTCAGGGCCGTCACGAGAATCATCAGGTACACGTAAGCGATCTCGTGGGGCTTCAGTCCCAGATGCCGCCACAAAGACGACAGCGCCAGGTTCACGAGCAGGATGAAGAGAAGTATGCCTATGGCTGCAGGCGCGAACTGGCAGATAGCGATCTGAATCGTCTTTGTGACTAGTTCGGCCCACACAACCACAAAGCATGCCGCCACGGAACCCAACAAACCCACGACCACAGCCCGAGGAGTGAGGCCGTGGCGAGCAATATACCTATTGTCACCGTCAGAAGAACTAGAACTAGGGGCTGCTGGTGGCTGGGACATGGCAACCCTCAACGGCTACACAATGGAAGCAATATACAGCCACAGTGGGGCTAGCGCAATGGAGGTCAGATTGGTGGCCAGCCAGCAGGCGTTGGCAAGCTGCACGTCCAGGGACCTGGCCTGAGCCAGCACAAGCGCCATGATGGCCGTGGGGGTTGCGACTTCTAGGAACAACACAGGCATCAAGTCCTGGCCCATAGACGACAGACCCACGAGATGCCCAAGGGCCAGGCCCAGAGCGGGCGCGACGACGAACTTCAGTCCGTGCATGACCAGCGCCGGGCGCCAGTAGCCCAGCATGGCCCGCACGTGCATCGATAGCCCAATGGCGAACATGTAAGAGAAAGTAATGGCGGGGACGAGAACGCTCACGACCGGTGCCGCCAGGCTGGGCCTCGGCAGACCGCTGACCAGCAGAAGCAAGCCACAGACTGTGCCGAGGATCGGGTTGCGGCTCTGCGGCTGCGACAGAGTGTCACTCAAGACCTGGAGAGCCGCGCGCTCGCCCTCTCCATAGCGTCCTCCTACCCAGAAGCCCAACGTGAAGAAGGTAGGCATGAAGGTGGCACAATACAGATAGCCCAGGGCCGCGCCGCGTTCGCCCAACAGCGCGTAGGCCAGGAAAGCCCCATAGGTGATGCCCACATTGGAAAACATGGCCGACGTAGCGAAGGCCCCGAGCCCCCCACCCCTCAGACCCAGCATTCGCCCCGTCACATGCCCCACAGGCCACATCAGGGCGATCATCACCACGTCCAGCACTGGCAACAGAAAAGCCCCGGGCTCCGAAGTTGAGAGTCCCCACAGCGATAGAGCAATGGGAATCGGTTCGGCGAAAGTAAGCGTAAGCCGAGTGATCTGGGGGGACACGCTCTCACTCAGACCACGACGGCGAGCCAGCCAGCCCAGCACCAAGCCCGACAGGATCACGATCACGGTTTCGGCGGCACGAAAGGACAGGCTCATGGCCCCAAGGAAGGGAGGGAATGAAGATAGGTCGCCGGGGCGCGAATTCCGACCGGCGCCCTGTGGCCGCTATTCCGCGGCGGGCTCGTCGGCGGATTGGTCAGGTGGGGACGCCGGCGACTGATTTCTTTCAACCCCTCCGGGATTCTCTGCCGGATTCTCCGCTGGCTCACCAGTGGGCTGGTCCTGCGCGCTGCTACCATTTTGCGCCTTCTCACCGGCTGTAGCCTGGTCTGGGGTGGCCTCCTCCGCCCGGCCCTCGGCTGCCCCTCCAGCGGTGGGTTGCGCTACTGCCTCGGGAGCTCCTCCGCCGAGAGTAAGAGCTACAATTATGGCAGAGGATGGCGGAATCGTCACGTCTACTGACGGCGATGCGAGACTGGGCTTGACCTCACCCAGTACTACCTTGACTCCCGTGACTGCTCCTTCGACGATAACCTTAGCCGGGTGCTCAGTAGAGTCGGGATTCACCAGTAGGACGACGCGCGTGTCCTTCCTGTGCCAAGCTGCTGTGAGCAAGCCCTCAGCATCGAAGTGCACGTCCGCGGCGCAGGTCTCCCCCGCCACAAGATCCGTGAGCTTGCCCAGGTCCTCGTTGATCCTGCGCAGCTCAGGCCACAGCGTGGTGCCCTGCAGGTCCCAGCCCGTGGTATGCAGGCAGTACCAACCCAGGAAGCGCGCCCCAGCTCCCAGCGCTGCGAAGGCCGAAAGCCGTAGTCTGGTAGGATCAGGCGTCGGCGTCGCCGAATCCCAACCCGCCGGCAAGACGGCGCCTACAGGTTGCCAAGGCTCGAGATTAGCCGCGACTTCGCCTAGGATTCTATGTATCGCCCTCGGATCCGCCCCAGAGGACGCGAAGTTCACTATCACGCCGTCAGCGAAATAGCGCCAGAAATCCAGTTCGTCAGTCTTCGACACGACCGCCAGCATCGGCTGCAGGCCCGTAATCTTCTTGGCACGCACGTAAAGCTCGGGCTCATAAGAGTCGAGCCGCAGCTCGGGCTCATCCGCTATGATCCACGCGACCACGCGCCGGTCACGTCCAATCTCGCCCAGCGCCTCCAGAAATCCCTTCACTACTGCGTCGCGATCAGGCTCGGCAACGCTGAAGGGCGCTGGCATCACTAGTCCCGGCGTCTCCTTGGGTAGGCCGCGCAGAAATCTGACGGCGGTATCACGGTTGGATGGCGCCATGATCTGTACACCGTTGAAACCGTGCTCGATCAGAGTCGGCGTCTCGGGCAACCGGGCGTGGAGCATTGTGTTGAGCACTACGCGCCGTCCCCCCAGCTCCCACCATCCCTGTTCGGTCAGCAGCTTGGGGCGTCGCTCCGCGGGCGTGGTCCACACCTCGACGCTGTCCGCGGCATCCCCAGCCTTGAGCTCAAGCAACAAGCAGCCGGGCTTCAGCGCCGGCAACTCGATACTCAACTTCGCGCCGTCGCGCGTCAGGCTCACGGCCTGGTCCTTGCCGAGCCGCGCGGTGATCTGGGCCTCAGGCGCGGCCAGCAGCGTCAGGACCGCCGTGGATGGCGCGTTTTCCACCGTCGCCACGCGGCGAGGCAGAACCATCAGCGGGCGTGCCTCGACGGTAGTGGCCACATCGTCCACCCACAGACCGCCCGTCCCCACTAACCGTAGCGTGAGGCGTAGAGCAGCGGCCTCAGCCGGGGCTATCAGCTCACCCTTGACCTCCTGCCACTTCTTGTGGTCAGTGATCGTACGTTGCATGTAGGCGCGGCGCAGGGACAATCCGGCCTGGTCGAGCAGTTCCAGCCGCACGATCAGACGGGAAGGCGTACCTAGGGTTGCCCGCGCACGCAGCGTCACACTGACGCCGCTGGGAACACCCAGCAGCTTCACGTCCTGCGAGACCCAGGGATTGATGCTGCTGCGACGCGCCAAGAGTCTCAGAGAACACTTGCCCGAATTGGCGGCAGCGCTGTCGACGCGCAAGTTGTCGCCATCAAGGGGATAGCCTTGCCACGCGGCCAAGCCAGACTCGAAACCCCCGTTGCTGACCTTGCCAGGCTCAGGAGGCGGCAGGGGCTCCTCCGAAGGCGCCAGCTCACCTGGCTTCTGCCCGCCCGGCGGCGGTGGAGGGCCTTCGCCTGGGCGCTCCAGGGAACCTAGTGGGGGCTTTGGAGGCCCACTCTCTGCCCCTGGCCCCTGATCCTCAGGCTTCTCGGTCTCGGGCGTTTGGGTCTTGGGCTGCTGAGCCTCAGGCTTCTCGGCCTCAGGCTGTTGGGGAGCCGGCTGCTCAACTTCAGGCTGAGCAGGGGGCGCCTCGGGCGCTGGCAGCGGTGGAGGTGGTGGCTCTGGTGGTGCCTCCTGCTCGGACTCTTCCGGCGCTGGCTGGTCCCCAGGGCCAGGAGTGTCCTCGCCGGCGCCCGGAGGCTGTTCTGCAGGTTTTTCCTCATCCGCCACAGGAGAAGCATCCACGACGCGCCAACCTTCTGCTGCCATGGTCAACGTGGACTGCAGACCACCGGCCCAGCATATCGGGTTCCCGGCAGTCAGTATTACGACACTAATAAGGCAGGTATATCTCATTAGCGACGTTTTCTGAACCACGAGCGCAGATCTTCAAGATTCCAGGTATTAACGACGTCGGCCGCCTCGATCCAGCCGCGTCGTGCGGTGTAGACGCCATACTGCATAAAGCCCAGATGTGCGACGTCGTGACTGTCGGTGTTGATCGTCAGCCGCACGCCACGGTCGCGAGCGCGGCGAGCGTCTACATCGCAAAGGTCCAACCTGTTGGGGAAGGCGTTGATCTCCAGGGCCACGTCGTGCGACGCCGCAGCCTCAAGGACCGCGTCCAAATGCAGACCATAGGCGTCGCGCTTCAGCAACACCCGCCCCGTCGGATGCCCAACAAAATCAATAAGGCCCGACTCAATCGCCCCCACCACCCGCGTCGTCATTCTGTCGGCGTCCGGTGTGAAGCCCTGATGCACCGACCCCACGATGTAGTCGAACAACTGGTAGACTTCCTCAGGTATGTCGATTGTTCCGTCGGGCAAGATGTCGGCCTCCAGCCCGTGCAGCACGGTGAATTTCACACCCTGCCCTTCGTACTCAGCGTTGGCCTCGACGATCTCGTCGTGCTGCCAGCGTACCTCGTCGGACGTCATACCCCCAGCGACGTAGAGGCTGGGGGAATGGTCCGTTATGCCGATGAACCGGTATCCCAAGGCCCGGGCGGCCTCTGCCATCTCCCGGACGGACTGATGGCCATCGGAGTAACGCGTGTGCACCTGCAAGTCGCCCTTGATGTCGCCTGGCTCGATGAGGGCAGGGAGTGTCCCGGCCTCGGCGGCCTCTATCTCGCCCCGGTTCTCGCGCAGTTCGGGTGGGATCCAGGGTAAGTCGATGGCCGCGTAGACCTCTTCCTCGTCGCGCCCGGCGACCAGATCGCCCTTGGCGTCGCCTTCCTCAACGAACACGCCATATTCGTTGATCGTCAGACCTTTCTGATTGGCCCTGTAGCGCACCGAGATGTTGTGCTGTTGCGACCCGGTGAAGTACTGCAGCGCGGCGCCGAAGCTCTCCTGAGGCACCACACGCAAATCAACCTGACGACCGCTCTCGAGCCTTGCCGAGACCTTGGTGTCGCCAGCGGCTATGACCTCAACCAGCTCCTCGAAACCCCGGAAGGCCTCGCAGACCCGCGCGGGCTGCTCGGACGTCACCAGCAGATCCAAATCGCCCACGGTCTCGCGGCGGCGACGCACCGACCCGGCGATCTCGGCCTGCGCGACCTCCGGCAGGGCACGCAGCTTAGCTAGAAGCCCCTTCGCCACAGGCAACACGTCGGCCAGGAGCCCTCGCTCAGAGGCCTGCAGGTACAGCTCGATGTTGTGCAACAGGCGCTCCTCGGTCTTCGCGCCGAAGCCCGGAAGTGTACGCAGGCGTCCAGCGCGCGCGGCTTGCTCCAGCTCAGCAATGCTCGAGATGTGCAGTTCCTGGAACACCCGGGCGGCGCTGCGCGGCCCAAAGCCCGGGATATTGAGCATCTCGACGACACCCTCAGGGTACTTAGCCCGTAGTTCTTCCAGATAGCCGATTTGCCCTGTGTCCAGATATTCCGCAATCTTCTCCGCTAGGGACTTACCTATGCCGGGGACGGTGGTCAGCTTCCTCTGGGCGTGCAGGTTCGCCAGTTCCTCGGGATAGCCGCGAACCGTTTCCGCGGCACGACGATAGCTCCGCAATCGAAACTGGTCGGCGTTGTCCAGTTCAAGAAGGTCCGCCAGTCGGTCCAACACGTCCGCAATGTCCGCGTTCGTGACCCTGGGCATTCCTATCACCCCTCGCGTACCCATTGTAAGTTCCTCGCCGACAAGGAAGGAAGCCTTCGCCTGACACAACGGCGAATACCCCACCACCTGAATGAGGCTGCTCGCCACGCTCGTGCCAGGAGAAGCTTGTCTTCGCAGGGCCTCGCCTCGGAACGACTACACGTAGCGCGCAGCCTGGCCGCTTTCTTCAGACCCGTCGAGCCACGCCTCCTGGGCCTCTAACCCCTCCGCGATGCCAGAACTGCGCCCCGTAGGGCCAGGTAGTTCTCCAAGGGCACATAGTACGTGACAGAATTCGACGATCCCGCGCCGTACCGCCCGTCATAGCCCAGGTCGCGCAGGTTGGCCTCGGTGTATTCGCGCACCTGCTCGGACGTGCCTCGCGCCATGAGATCTAGATCCACGTTGCCTAGCAGCGCGATCTCGCCACCCCACCGTCGCTTCACCGCCCGACTGTCCATAGCTTTGGGCTCGATCGGGTGCAAGGCATGGAAGCCACAAGCCAAGATGTCCTCCATCACCTGCGTCAGGTCGCCGTCTGAGTGGTATATGAACAGAACGCCGACCTCGTGGCACTTCTCTCCCACCCGGCGGTAGTGTGGGAACAGGTGCTCGCGGAGCACGCGCGGTGATACTATCAGCCCCTCGGTGTAGGCAATGTCGTCACTCATGAGCAGCCCGCCGACGAAGGGGAGTTGCAGGCAGCGCTCGCACACACGGTTTTGTATCGCCGCGACGCGCTCAAAAACTGCGGCCACCAACTCCGGATTATCCACCGTCGCAAGGGCGAAGCGTTCGAAGCCCAGCAACATCCACGTGGCCGTGAGGATCTTGCCAATGACAGCGATGATACGCATGCCCGACGGCAGATATGCGGCCACGTGCTCCAAGTGAGATAGATCCATGGCGTCAGGATCGGGCCAGTCGAAGGCCGCCACGTCGTCCAGAGACACTATAGGACCCTCGTGCTCCGGGGCCCAGGTGATGTCCACGTCGCCGCTGTCATAAACGCCGTACTCACCGCTGACAGTGGTACCGCCCAGGACGCCGGCTACCCGCACCAGGCCGGCCGAGAGTGGCACGTAGTCGTATCCCGCCCGTACCCAGAAGGCCACTTCGTCGGCCAGACTGCGGATGGGGTATCCAAGGAAGGCCTCCTTGACCGGCAGGTCAACATGAAGCTCCCACAAAGGCAGCCGCTCGGGTCCACCCTCACCGAGCAGAGCCTGCCGCAGCAGACTGAAGTCGTTGCTAGCCGCTTGGCTGCGTCGCTGCGTCATTGTCATCCACTCGTCTCCTCGCAGGATTCATGCCCAAGGGCTGCCCGGGACTACCTGAGCGGCCGATAGGCTCGCGTGGAGCCATCCCTGAGATTCACGGTCACGCCCTGCGCAGAAGCCGTGACACCGGAGACGGTCGGAGCTGCGCGATAGGCCTCGAAGACCGACCAGAAGCGGCGCTCCTGGCCCAGCGCCCTGAGAACCGCCACGCCCAGCTCGTCGGGCTTCGGATTGCCCGGCGTTCGCCCAAGCAGGGCCTCGAAGGGGCCGTCGGACGTTGCCAGCAGCCGCAGGTAGAGGCCCTGGGCCACACGCCAGGTGGCGTCGAGCAGGCCCCCGCTGCAGGCCCGCCGCGCACCGCTCAGATAGGGCGCAAGTGGCTCCAGAGCGGGCAGCCCCAGGTCTGCGACCCGCTGTGTAACACTCCCTGTCAAGCTCCCGTAGGCATGGAACAGGAACCCGTAGCAGTGTTCCGCTTCTGACACGCACTCGTCCGCCACCACAACATAGGGTGGGTCAAACCACAATCTCCGGCTGAGAATCACGCCCTCATAGGCGTCGCCAACCGTTCCCTGGGCATAGGGCGGGTTAGCCTCCGGCTGCCACACCAGCGAAGCTTTCTGCACAATACTTTGGTTTTTGCCGTCTACGAACAGTGTATTGTGCGAGAAGGTGCCGCGGTAGTAAGGATGGATGTCGCTCAGCGCGTAGCCGGCCGTGCCAGGATCGGGCGCAAGGACCTGCCCGAAGGCGTTGAGAGAGAAATGCAGCTTGTCGGCATGGTCGTGTCCGGCACCATGCGGCCCCGCCTTGAAGAGCAGATACCAGTCGTCGGGGGCGCGCAGCACGCCGATGCCGCGGCGTTCCAGCAGGGCGTGTCCTGCTGGGAATTGCGGCTCGGGCAACTCGTCTGGCCCGAAGGCCAAGGCCGTGAGAGAGTTGCGCGGGAGGCCTAAGGAGTAGATCGCCGCAAGGAGCGGTGCGAAGCGCTTGGGGGCTACCTGGCCGGCCGCATACTCATACACGTGTCGGTATAGCGCCAGCGACATCACCTTCGGCGCCCCCAAGTCGCCCAGCGTCGGCAGCCGCAGTCTCGAGTCGGCCAAGGCCATTGGTGCCGCAAACAGGCCCTCGAAGCGTCGCTGCACGTCAGGATCCCTTGCCGCCTCGCCCCCTAAACGCTTGTCCAACTCGTACAGGGTGATAAGCGGACACAAGGAGTAGTAGTGGTAGAACATGGTGCCCTCGAACCAGAAACCGTCGGGCTCGGCGCCTGCCTCGCCCGGCACGCCGCGCTTGATCAACGGGGCCAGGCTGTTGCGCTCATCGCGCAGCGCGCGGTCGACCCAGTCGCGGCAACCGAAATGGTAGCCAGCGGTAGCCAGCGCCGCAGCCACGAAGCAGGACATATTGTGGATGCCGGACTTATCAAGGAACCGAATCTGGTAAGGTATGCCCTCCCCGAAGATACCTCGCCGGATCGCTTCGTGGTCCGCAGCCGAGTAGACCCTGCTGCTTCTGGTCAGAGCATAGGCGTCGCAGAGCATGATCAGTGCCGGCGCGTCGTAGAGAGGTTGGAAGTACAGCGCGTCGGTGGCCTCCTTGTTGCGCAATTCGGTGTGCCGGAACATCTCCACAGCACGCCTCAGACCCTCTGCCACCCATCCAGCGTACCTCTCGTCGCCCGTCAGCCCGTACAGGAAGGCCAGGCCCCGCATCAGCCGGTGCGTGCGCTCGTGGGTAAGCAAAACCCAGGCTCGGTGTTGCTCGGGCAGCTCCTCGAAGGCGCCGGTCCATGGGTCCAGAAAGCGATTCGGGTTCGCAGGATCATACAGCAGGTGCTCGCCGCTGCGGCGCGAGTAGAAGTCGTGCCGCCAACCCACCTGCTCAACGGGCTGGGCGGGCTCAGTCCTCAGCACGGCCTCGGCCTCACGCTTCATTTGTTCGAAGGCTGCGCGGGCCCAGGGTAACTTATCGATCTTGCGGCGTATCTCGGCCAGTCTCTCTACACCAAAGTAGATACTAGGCCAGCAGTCTTCGAGAATCAGGCCCGTGTCGTGAGGAGAGAGGGTGTAGGGCCAGCCGGGCACGACCTGCGAGGGGTCAAAGCCGGGAATGCGCTCCCGCAGGATACCTGCTGTCACCGCAGCGTCGGGCTCAGCGCCAAAGAGGCGTGCATCATTGTTCTCGCCTGGAGGCATAGGGATCATCTCCTTATCGCGAATCTGGTCGCCTGCCGCGAAAAAGGTGTAGCGATCGATCACGACTACTCCTTCGGGGACGCTCACAGTCGCCGCCACTGGCCCGGCCGGTAGGACCACGAAGAAAGTGCGACCAACGATGTGGGTCTGGGCCGCGGGCGGCCAGACCAGGCCATGGACGCGCTTGCCCACCTTCACCAGTAGCTTAGCACCCCCGACGGAGGCCCGTGCCACGTGCAGCGCCAGCACGGCTGGTTCGTCAAAGCGCGTGCGGAAGACGAGCGGCGGCTTGCCATAGCCCACGCGCACCGAAGCGCGCCGCGCTTGCTCAGCCAGGGCCTCTGGCGTACTGCCCGTGATGTTGAACTCCGTCACCTCGGAGGCCCGGTTCCGATGGTCAATCTGCGGTACAAAGACAATCGGGCCCGCGGCGGCGCCGCTGGCGCGAAGGTGGCAGGCGATAGAGAGGACTACGCATACCATAAGGAATCTCGGCATAGGATACCCAGAGGCCCCTCGGCTCCTGAGAGAACGCCGTGGCCCGCAGTCGGCGAAGCACACCCAGAGCGCCTCACCTTCCCTTGGGGCGTGCGTCGAAGAGCCCAACGCGCCCGGCTCGGGCCGCAGCCCGTCCAGATCGACATCTTGGCGCATACTCAGCACCTTGCGGGAACAGTTTCCCTGCAGGAGACGCCTCGCCTGCACCGAAGGCTCTTCGGCGCAGTGGGCGACGGACGGGCCTGTCACGTCGCGCCGAGTTAAGGGGGAATCCGCATGGCTTTAGGCGTCGCTTTGGCTTGCCTGGCCTGCCTTGGCCAACTTCAGCAGTTGCACGAGGATTTCGACTCGGGCTTCCGGCCACGAGTGACGGCTGTGTCCTTTGACGCACGAGAGGTACGGCCCACCGGGCGTGTGGGGCTGCTGTTCGAGTTCAAGAACGAGGGCACAACAGCAGCCGAAAGGGAGTATCGGGTTTTTCTACATATCGAACCCAAGCAGTCCTGCTCGCAGATTCTGGTGCACAGGGACCACATCCCGAGCGTGCCAACACGTGCCTGGGAGCCCGGGCAGAGCTACTTGGACGGCCCCATCGACGTCCAGATAGGCGCGCTAACGGAGGGCAAGTACTGGATTCACGTGGGGTTATTCGATCCTGAGAGCGGTGCGCGGAAGTTGGAGCTGTATTGGCCCGAGCAGATTGTAGTCAAGCGCGACGCGGCTGAGGCTGTGCTGACGCCGCTCGCGGACGACAAGCTGAGGGCGAGGCGCACCGTCTGGGACCGGCGGATAGGCACCCGGCTCTCGGTGAAGACGCAACACTTGGAGCTGCAAGTGTCGCGCCAGACAGGAGCCTGGCGCGTGGTGGACATGGATACAGGCGCAACCTGGGATGGCGGCCTTTTGCAAGGGGGCGCGGGCTGGGCCGACTTCCAACGTGGCGACGAGCAGAAGCGAGCGTGGCTGACCCAAGTGGCGTCGACGGAGCTTGTGGGACAGGGTGTGAAGCTTGTCTACACGCCGCCAGGACTGCCCCAGGTGCGCTGCCTTTTCAGCCTGCGCGAGGACGGGCGTTCGGTGGACTTTCGCCTGGAGGCCGACGATGCCGACGGCTGGAAGCTTGTCGCCTCAAGCATGGTAGACAACTGCTTGCCCGTGACCGACGCCGAGGGCGGGCACCTCTTCGCGCCCGTCTACAACGGTTGGGACTATCCAGCGTCGTCAGGGATGATGTGGTCTCACGGCTGCCCTAGCTTCAGGCACGAGGCCACCTTCCAGATGTTGGGGCTACAGCGCAATGGATCGGCGGCGATGCTGAGCTGGGACGACTGCTACGGCTCCTACCGGGCGTCTAGTCTAGTGGAGCCACCTGCGCCGATACCGGGCGCGCAGGCGATTCTCACAAGCCTGTGGACTGACCGCCCGCCGACAACATGGCGCTTCACAGTGGTCGGCGAAGGCAGCTACCCCGAGATTTGCCGCGCCTATCGCGAGGTGGCCAGGGAGCGCGGATTCCTGAAGACATGGCAGGAGAAGTGGGCAAAAAGCCCCGGAATGAGGGCTCTGGCGGGTGCCGCCGATATGAAGCCCTTCGTTCTCAGCCGCACCGTGGCCGGGACAAAGTACAACAAAACCGATCAGGACCGTGTGCACGTTGGCTACACCTTCGCGCAGGCAGCAGAGATGGCCGAGCATTGGAAGCGGGACCTGGAGCTGGATCGGATTCTTTTCGTGCTAGCGGGCTGGATACACCGCGGCTATGACAATCAGCATCCGGACATCCTGCCAGCCGCGCCGGAGTGCGGCGGGAACGATGGTCTGGCGGACTGCTCGCGCCGCGTGCGGGAGTTAGGTTACCTGTTTGGCCTGCATGACAACTACCAGGACCTTTACCCGGACGCGCCGTCCTTTGACCTCAAGTACACAATCAAAAACCGCGCGGACGAGCCGGTTCTGGGCGGCGAGTGGGCCGGCGGTAGGTGTTACCTCATATGCTCGAAAGTGGGGCTGGACCTGGCACGTCGCAATC
>JAKORR010000142.1 GCA_029777735.1 Armatimonadota bacterium
CACCAAGTGCCTCCACGGGGGCTCTGGTGAGTGGTGAAGTACTGTTCGAGGTTGCTGGCGAGAATGCTAATGCGCCAGACGAGGGCGCGGTCGGCGGGTGTGAGAGGCTCTTCGAGGGTGAGGAGCGTCCAGGTGGGCACGTTCATGTCGCCGCGGCGAGCCTTGAGGTGCGCGTAGAGGGGGAGGGAGGAGCGCAGGTCGTCGGGCGCCATGTCCACCAACGCGGCCACGGCCCCGGGGAAGAAGGGCCCATGGTGGTGGTACTGGCAGTAGTAGCTGGTGCTTGGCGCCCGCAGCAGCGGTTCGAGGAGCTTCAACAGCTCATCGCGATGCTCGGGGGAGAGGTACATTGCGGCGAACTCAACCGCTAGCATTCGCCAGCCGGCCTCGTACATGCGCCAGCCATAGGCCTGCTCGCGCTGAGCCACGTTGGTCATACTTTCCGGGGCGGCCTTGCCCATCTCCTCGCGCGTGAGGCCGGGGGGTAGGAACCGCTCAGGCCAGTTGCCGCCCTTGGGAGCCTGGCGACGCAGCCAGTCCACGTAGCGCTCGTAAAGTCTAGGATAAAGCGCAACCCGCTCGCGGATCGCTCCGAGGTCCTCGCGGCGCAGGAGCAGCCGCGGGTGCTCAAGCTTGGCCAGACGGACGAAGCGAAGCTTGCGCACAACCTCGCCGTCCTGGGTAGCGGCCTTCAGAATGAGCACAAAGCGACCCTTGTCGTTGGAGAGGATCTCGAGAGAGTGGGACTGAGTCTTGCCGGGCGGGACCCGTAGCACCGCGCTGCCAGGGGACTGGGCCTCGCCCATGTAGTTCTCGGCCACCCAGCTCAGCCGCACAGTCTCGGGGGTGAGGCCTGTGTTGGTGAGGTGCACGGTATAGCGCACAGGCTCGTCGTAGTAGAAGAGGCCCTGGTAGCCGGGCAGGCCAGTCGCGGCGTGCACCTTCTGGGGCTCGGGTAGGGCCTCAAGGTCGAGCCAGTGTTTGGGCGAGCGCGCCACTTGGATTGCGTCCAGGCGGGCGTGCTTGCCCTTCAGGCGCACCTTGAGTACGTGCTTGCCGGGCTTGACCGCAAGGCTAGGGGCGTTCCAGGCCCAGTAGTCTTCGCTGCCGTGAATGAGGAACATCTGGTTGTCCGGATCCAGGTCCAGTCCGCGGGTCCAGTCGTACTCGGGGCCGTTGTCGACAGAGATCGTCACGCTTCCGGGCC
>JAKORR010000143.1 GCA_029777735.1 Armatimonadota bacterium
ATGTCTATTGCGGAGCCCCAGAGCGCTGCTGAGAGGTACTCGGCAGTGCGCTCCTGTGGTCTGAGGTGCCACCAGTCGGTCCTATCGCCAGGCTTCTGCCCTACAATCCGCCAGAACTGCGCCCGTTGCGCGTCGGTGAGGTGGGCATCCAATTCGTGCGCGAACTCATGAGATAGCAGGTCATAGAGGGGCTCCTCCACCCGTTTCGACAGGGCGATCCACCCCGGACAGCGACTGCCGGATGCGCGGCCGGAGGCTGGGTCGTCGTCGAACACCCGCAGTTGACGCCCGGTGCACAGGATCTCGTAGTCTCGCCCGATCACACCGAGAGGGAGCCGCTCCTGGAGCCTCTCCAACGCCTCCGCAACCGCCTCTGGCGTCACCTCGACCGGGCCGGAGGGATCAGTCGTCAGTGGCACACCTGTCCCGAGGTAGCTGAGCCTGTAGACGCCATAGAGTCCATTTGGATGGGGCCTGATGTAGTCCTGGCAGAATGCCGGGTCACGGATCACGATGTTGCCCATGTAGTCACCTCCCCAATAGTAGAGGCGCCCGGCTTCAACCGAGCGCCTCTACTGGGTCAGTAGGTTAATCAGCACATGCTCCTTCACCTGCTGGTCCACGGCCTGCTCCACCAGGCTGGCCACGTAGGCTTCCGCCCGGGCGATCGCCGTGGTCTCGTCCATCGGCACGTGCCCGGCCTGCTCAGGGTCGTGCGGCTGAACGATCCGCAGATTGCCGTCCACGTAGATCAGATATACCTTGCCGCCCTCCGGCCAGTCGCCCCGCTGACGCCAGTATTCGGGCGGCTGACCGGCAAGAGGGGACACCTCGTCCCAGATCTCGATCCGGTAGCGAGCCCTCTCAGCCTGCTCCAAGGCGGTACGGTCCACAGCCGCCAGAGCGTTTTGCACATTGGATAGGGCGCCAGTGAAACCGTAAGTATTCCGGGCCTCTGCGAACAGTTGCAGAGCATTGATAGCCATACTCGAAACCTCCTCTTTATGGTCTAGTGGCAGCCCACGCCTGGAGGGTCGCTATCAGCCGCAGGACGTTTGCACTGACCTGAACCCCACAGCGCTCGACGGTTTTGAGTCGACCGACGTTG
>JAKORR010000144.1 GCA_029777735.1 Armatimonadota bacterium
GAACCTATCCGCGCCGGAAGCAGACGCGCGTCACGTCGCTTGGGAACACCGCGTCCTTCTTCAACGAAGTTGCGGCTTCCGGACCAGTCGGGAGGAAGAAACGAAGCTTCCCTGGGGGGCTCAGGCCGTCCGCGTACTAGGTACGACCAACGAGGACGGCTACTGGTCGGGCGTTTTCCTGGCCTTTGTAGCGGCCCCGGGCAAGGGCTGTGTAATAGGCTCCTTCGTCCCGGGCGCGGGCAAGATCCAACAAGCTGAGGCTAACCTCGCCCAGTTTGCTGCTGCGCTTGAGCTCTCGGGTGGGCGTCAGCCCATCCTTGCCGCCACAGCCGCGCGCGTGAAGCTTTCGTTTCTGCCCGGGGCTCTGCAAGTCGTGCTTCCTCAGCCAGGCCAGAAGATTGCTTCCAAGGAGGACCAGCCCGCGCGTGTTGTTGCGCTGAAGCCCCTTGTGGTCGCCAGCCCCTTCTTCGGGCCTGCGGTCACTCCGACAGCTGGCCAGCCCACCAACCCTCAGGTCGTGAGCCAGAGCGTCCGCCTTGCATGCGTCCTGGGCCCCTCGATGCCTGCGGCCGATACTTGTCTGCTGGTCTCCTCCGAGCGACTGACTTCGCCGGCCGGGACTCCGGCGACGATTTTGGCTGCAATGGCCCAGCGCGAGACCCCAACGGTCCCATCTTCCCTGGCCGCCGTAACCGAGCCCACTCCTGGGCACCTGACGCCCGCTGCCGACGACACTGTCTACTGGGTCTCGGAGGTGCCTCCGGAGGTGACCGACGCCTCGCGTAGCTCGCGGCCAGTCACCTTGGCAGCGATGTCCTCTTCCACGTCACCGAGCCTCGGGCCCAGCCCTCCAGAGCCGACACGTAGGCGTGATCCTGTCCTGGAGGTAGCCGACAGCCGTCGCACCATGGGGCCGCCGTTTCTGTGGGCTCTGTCGCCCACAAGGCTTCGCCTCGACGCCTGCGCAGCGGGAGTGCTGGTGCCTGGCCCCTGTGAGCCGCTGAGGACGGTTAACCCGCGTGGCTCGCAACCTTTGATCCCCGCCGCAACGGTGCATCTTGTGCCGGAAGTAACCGCCGAGTGGGCACGCGTGGCTCTGGCGGGAGAGACCAGTGCTGCTGGGCAGCTGGCGGGAGCGTCACGCATATCACGCCCGGTGCAGATGGTTGAGCTTTCGGATAGCCGCAGCTCCAGGTCGGTGCAGGGCTTAACCACAGCGGTGGCCTCGCCCATCGGTCCGGCTCCGAGGGACCTCTGCCCCCGTGTCGACCGCCCGGGGCTGACCCTCGCTTCCGTTGGTACCACGTCATATGCGGGGGGCGGTCTTGGTGCCCCCGCAAGCCCTGATCGGGCAGCCGTGGTGTCGCCCGTGCCGACAGGCCGACAGACCGCCGATCTGTCGGTCGCCGGTGTGCTGTCTAAGCCTCCCACGGGCCCCTTGTCATCAGCTGCGGATTCGCGCCCCCAGATACCGCCGCAGCCCACGGCCGCACCGGCGCCCCCCCTAGCTCCCGCGCCGTCCTCACCAGGCGGCGTGGCGATGACTGCACCAGCGCGATCGGCACCGACCGCCGGGTGGGTGGAGGATGACACCGCTTCGCTCCACGTGCCTGTACCGCTGGGGTGGAAGGTGACGGCACATGTCCTACGGGGCCCCTCAGGTCCAGCCCTTCTGGTGGAAGGCACCCACAGTGCAGATCCGGCCTCGAGCTTCTGTTGGGCGCAGCCTGCCCTGCCCGCCTACCGCGAGCTCAGCCCGCTTCTGATAACCCTGGGATACCGGGAGTGGCAGACCTATCCCGACCCTAAGGCTGGGGACGAGCTGACGGTGGCCAACCGCCGTCAAGGCAAGCGATTCCTGGAGGACGTGGTGCTGTCCGGCGCTGGGTGTGGCCTGGTAGGCTGGCAGATACTCGATGCTCAGCCTTCGGACCTGTCTGGTGGGCTGTTGCCGTCGGGTGAAGGCCTAGTGGCCCACGTGCTGGGCACCAGCTCTCAGGGCAGTCGCGAAGGCTGGTACGCCGTGGCTACGGGCCAGTTGCCCGATCTGCCCCACTATGTCTGGGCTGGGGCGTGGCTGGCGGCCCAGTCGCGTCCTGGGCATCGCGAGGCGCTGGAGGCCCTAGCCTATGTCGTTCGCGGGGCCAATGCGACAGGCGATTCGGCGCCAATGCTGGAGGCTCTGATCTCTTCAGCCCAGCGGGCGCTCGACGACCTGCTTCGCGCAGGGCTCGCCAAATAGACCGAGACCCACGGCGTTTGCGACAGCAGCGGCCGCAGGTCGGGTATTCGTGTAGCAGTCTGGCCTTTCAGGGAGGTGACAGCATGGCACGAAAGCTCAAGGACTGTCCTCACTGCGAGGGCAAGCGCAATTGTACCAAAAGCGGAGGCAGGAGCTGCCGGGATTGTCTGGCGGCCTCTGGTCGCAGCGTACATCAGTGGGGTGTGGTGCGTTGTTCCTTCTGCGGCGGCCGCGGCAAGATATGGGTAGAAGAGGAGGACGAGAAATCCTAGGAAGACCCAAGAGCCGAAACTATGCCCGCTGTGGATTGTCTAAGGGACCAAGTGGGTAAGATCTGAGGGGTGGAGGAAGCTGTGATCCTTGATAGCTGCCCGCAGACAGAACATAGGCCTTGACTTACAAGGCCCGGGCTGCTAACATAGTGATGATTCCGGGCGGTGGTAACCGTCCGTAATCAATCGGTCTTCGGTCGTGCTGCCGCCGATACTGGCAAAAAAGGGGGGTACCTCCAGCCGGGCGGTAGACTAGCGGCGACTGAAGACAGGGCGGAAAACGGTAGGCCCTCAGAGGATCTCAAGTGAGGAAACTTAGGACACTCCATGAGTCCATGTGGGCAGCCGTGGCACCGCTCTGTGGGAGGGGGCCTGGATGGCGATAGCCTCGGGCCATATCCCTCCCCCGGAAACGCAACGCAGGAGGAAAGGACAATGTATAAGTACTTCGTTGCAACGATGCTCGTGCTGGTGCTCGTGGCTCCGTGCTTCGCACAGGCGAGCCCCACAGACGATGTGCCCTTCGACCACTGGGCCTACGATGCGGTTCAGACCCTGGTCGACAAGGGTATCATCATCGGCTACCCAGATGGGCTGTTCCACGGCGATAGGGCCATGACGCGCTACGAGTTCGCCATGGCAATCTCTCGCTTGCTGGACAACCTGCCCCAGGCGGTTGGAGGCGCGCAGGGCACTCCGGGCCCCGCTGGCCCTGCTGGTCCTGCTGGCCCCGCTGGTCCCGCTGGTCCTGCTGGCCCTCAGGGTCCTGCTGGTCCTGCTGGTCCTGCCGGCCCGCCTGGTCCTGCCGGTGGAGTCGACGAGGCTGAGGTTCGCGCCATCGTTCAGAAGCTCATGGACGAGTTTAGGGATGAGCTTCGGGACATCCGCGGCGACGTGGATGACTTGCAGGACGACGTGGCCGACCTGGCCGACCGCGTGACCGCGCTTGAGGAGCAGAAGGGCCCCAAGCCCTTTGGCTGGATCGACTATCGAATCGGTATGGCCGGTGAGGACATCAGCGGCGACTACGAGTTCGATAACCTGACAGCCAAGATCGGCGTTGAGGGTCAGATCACGGACGACCTGTTCGGCCGGATCGCTCTGAAGGTTCGCGACACGCCCGACCTGGCGGTCGTGGCGCTGGCTCGCGGTGGCGGGCTGGAAGCCTACCAGGACCAAATCGGCGAGTACTACGACCCCTTGCTTGTAGGCGCGATTGCTCCGATGGTTCCGGTACCTGGCCAGTTCGCCGCTGTCGATGGCTATGAGGCGGATGAAGTCTGGCTCGACGAAGCCTATCTCCAGTTCCCGACCCGCTGGCCCTTCGAGATCAAGTGGACGTGGGGCCGCCAGTTCGTGAAGTATGGGATGGGCCTTGTCGTCAACAACGATCGGAAGAGCCAACAGGGCGGTCGCGGTGTCATCACCGACATTGGCGGCAGCAGTCTCGACCTGGACTTCTTCCTGGGCGGCGGCAATGCCGACTACTCCTTCAACGCCCCATATGTGTCCGCACAGGATGGCTGGATCGCTGACAGCTACGCGGCTGTCCGACTGCAGTACGACCGTCCCAACTGGATGATCGGCGCCAACTACCTCGGCCAGGGCTATGGCGAGGAAGAGGCTTGGAGCGCCGACCTCTGGTGGAAGTACTGGGGCGACCGCGAGCTGAGCGTCGAGTACGCTGAGCTGCTCCAGAATGCACGTGCTCAGGACGACTTCTACAGCTGCCATTCCAGGGAAGGCATCGACCCGAGCGCCTTGCTCGTCATGCTCGATCTGTGGAAGGCTCCCAAGTGGTTCCTGACCGGCATGTATGCCGATGTTGACGGCGGCTACGACGTCTTCTACTCCACTCTCAATCCCTACTACGAAGTTCTTACCACTAACTTCGCCAACCTTGGTCCAGGTTTCATCCCGTGGGAGCGCTGGACCCGCAACGTCCCGATCTTCTCCAACGTCGAGACGATCGGTGGCACCCTTGGGTTCCAGATCGGCAGCGTGCCCTTCGAGATCTCCTACTACAGCCTCGATTCGCGTGACCGCCAGTGCGCCACGGGTAGGAAGTTGGAGCTTGCGTACGACGCCCTGTGGTCCGTTCGCCTCTCCAAGGAACTCGCGAATGGCGTAACCGCCAGCGTCATCTACGCTCATGAGGACGCCAACGATGCTGCCATGGCTCCCGGCTACACCTGGGAGGATGCTGACCTCCTGGCAGCCGGCGTAGTCGTCGGCTTCTAGCCGATTCTCTGCTGTACAAAAAGGCCCCCGCCGCAAAGCGGGGGCCTTTTCTTTTGTGCACTGAGGACTCTCGATCCTGGGTCACCTTGTGGCTCAGGTCCCTGCTCTGCGAGCACCCGAGTGACGCCCTTCCGGATGCCTTCCTTTCGCATCTATCCGCGAACCCATGGAGAGCCCGGGCCAGGCGGCGGGGCCCCATCAGCCCCCTTCGCTGCCACGGGCTATCCGCGCACACCGCCGTTCCATCTCCACCAACTCGCCGATCACCTGCCGGAAAGCGAAAAGCCCCAGCAAAGCCTCCTCCCGGTGCAAACGGTGACGACGGCTATCACGGGTGAGGCCGGACAGGAAGCCCAGGTTCAGCCGCAGGTGGTCATTGGCTTCGACCAAGCGACCGATCTTCTGCCCTGAGGAAAGCTGCCGGCTGTCCTCATGGCCCTCTGCCTCTAAAAGTAGATCGCAACGGTCGCTGGTAGTAAAGGCTCTCAGACTTCCGCTGGCAAGGCGGTGGAGGCAGGCCACCATCTCGCTGTAACGTTCGCGCGTGAAGTACTGGAGAGCCGCGCTGGAGTTGTCTTCAATCTGAGCCTGCTGTTCCGGATCGATACCATGTATCTTTAGAAGCTGCCGCCGCGCCATGCTCAATGCCTGCGCGACCATTACTTCCTGGGTGGTCGCGTCAGCTTCAAGCAGCTTATAGAAGGCCCCGCGCGGACCCAGCAAGGCCCCGATGGCGGCGGCCAGTTTCTTGCGTCCCACACCGGGGTCACTCCGGCGCAGCAACCGCCGGAGGATATGCAAAGCACTGCGCCCTCCTATCTTGCTGAGAGCCTCTGCCGCCGCCACGTACACCGTCGGATCGCTTTCGTGCTCCAGCAACCGCTCCAGCGGCTCCTGCGCCCGCGGATCTCCCATTTCGCCCAGGGCAATGGCGGCGCTCTTGCGGGCCCAGGGCCGTTCGTCCTGCAGCATCTCGCTGAGCGAATCAATGCTTGACGATGTGGTGGGCAACAGGCTTAGGGCCTCCGCTGCCTCCTCAACCATGTCCGCTGCTGGATCGCGCAGCTTAGCAATGAGCGGCGCCACGGCCCGCGTGTCTCCTATCTGCCCGAGGGCCCTAGCCGCCTCCCGCCGCACCTGCCGGTCACTGTCGTCTAGCAGCGCGATCAGCTCTTCCACCGCAAGGGCACTGCCCGCGTTGCCCAAGGCCCGCGCGGCCTGAGCCTTGGTTGCAGGATCTGACGAGCGCAGCATCCGCATCAGGTTCCACAGCGTCGTCACTGGCTGCCTGCTGCGCAGTCGCTCCAGGACCACCCGCGCCGGTACTGCCTTCTCCTCCGGTACCCGTACCAGCAGCGGCCACGTGATCATCCGCAGGGCGAAGGACGTGAGGAACAGCCACTGCAGGTGAGTTATGGGGTGTCCCAGCAGCTCCACGATTTCCATTCGCGAAAAACCGTCGGCTAGCAAACCGCCGAGCATGGCCCCCACCGAAGCCGCCAGATTTACTGCTGCCGAGTGGAACCCCACGTAGGCCGAGCGGCTGTTCTCCGGCGCCGTCTTTACCATCAGGTTGAACTGCGACACCACTGCGCCAGGAGCCAGTAGCCCGGACCAGATCTGCGCGCACGAGACCACAAACCAGTAATTGCCCTTCGTCGCAAAGCACCACCACAGAGGCGTCAAGGCAATCCCCAGAGCGCTGATCCTCAGGATGGGCTTGTGGCCGTATTTGTCGGCCAGGTACCCCCACAGCGGGTTGGACAGCACCGAAGCGATCGTTGACATGCCCGCCAGCACTGCGATCTGGGCGTAGGGTACCTCTAGCTCCTTCAGCATGTAGACTGTGAAGAAGGGACCGGCGGTCATTACTGCCAGCGTGCGAGCACAGATGAAGACTGTCAGGTTCATGAAGTTGCGGTCCCGCAGCGGCAGCAGTATCAGCTTGAGCGGCGACGACTCTCCCCCTTCTGCCTTCCTTGGCTCAGGCACCGCCGACCATACCACCACCGACAGCAGCGCGAAGACAACCGCCACCGTGAACAACACGATGAACCCCGTCTGCTTGGTCTGCTCGTCGAAGATGTCCAGGTACCAACCCGCGCTCAGTGAGGTGGCTAGTCCGACCGCCGCCAGAATGCTTTGTTGCCGACCAAAGAACCGTCCGCGGACCGACTCGGGCACCAGGTCCGTTAGCCACGATGTGCTTGCTGGTGAGCCTATCGCCAAGGTGGCCCCCGACAACGTAACGAACAGCACCATCGCCCACGGACGGAAGTTGCCCTCGAAAAGGAAGGGGATCAGTGCGATCGGTAGCCAGGCTGAGTAGCCTAGGCTGTAGGTGACAAGGCAAAAACGCTTGCGGCTCTTGAGCCGCTCGATGAACAACGGCGACAGTACCTGCAGCAACTGGCCCCAAGACGGCGCCGCCGACAGTAGCCCTATTAGCGCCTCCGACGCCCCCAAATGCAGGGCGTAACCCGTGCTGTACGCGCCTGTAGTGATGGCTATGTAGACGGCTGACAACCCGCCGCTCAGGTTCCACAGCCGCATCCCTCGCAGTCGGTCCAGGCGCGAGATCTCCTCAGCTCCATCTATCGTATTCATAGCCTTCCGTCGAAGCTTGGCTGACGATTACAGACGAAGACACTGCCCTTGCTTGGCCACAGTAGCCACAGAACTAGATCTGTACCGCCCGGTCAACACTGACAACGAATACCTGCGCTCCGCCAACGCGCACCGTCATTGCCTCCTGCACCGGTGAGGCATACAGGCGCGTATCTGGCGCACTGACCTGAACCACCTGCTCCCTGGGCCGACAAACTGTACCAATGATCTCCAGCGCGTGGTCCACCTGGCTCTCCTCCACTCCCAGGAGCAGCGTCACGTTGCCCTCGCGAAGGAATCCGCCAGTACTCCCAATCTCGGTGAAGCGAAAGCCTTCCTCGATCAGGGCCTCGCGTAAACGCAGATGGTCTCGCTTGTTGATGATCACTATCAGCAGTTTCACGGGCTTTCTGTCTCCTCGGATCGGCTGCACGAGAGGTGTGAAGCCCCAGCCTTCCCGGTACACGCACAGCCGCTCTACTCCGCCGCGACCTCTCCTCCCGTCCCTTTCGTCCCTCTGCCTGGAGTGGTCACTGCGAGCTGTACTTGGCTCCAGCCGTCCCTACCGTGAGCCCTTCGAGTAGCTCGGCGGCGCTAATCGACGCTTCGACCCATGGCACGCACTGCGCTTCCCAGTCGACAAGGCTCAACGGCGGTATCCTACAAGGCACCCGTACCGGCGCCAGGAGCAGCCTGCCTAACATAGTCTAGTGGAAACGCACCATCGCGCTCCCCTCGCAGGGTAGGTCGTCAAATCCACGGCTTTCCCCGCTGATCGCCTTCTACGGCAGGCCGTGGGAGCCTGAGTTTGCTATCGCGGATTTCTTCGCGCCTGCTCGAAGGAAACCTGCCACTAGGGCCTTCTGGGCTGCACGCCCAACGTGTCAAACGTACGCGGAACCTGTACAATCTAGAGACAAAGGGCGCCTCAAGGCGCCTTACGTTGTACAATCGTCCAGACAACGTACTGATGTCTACCCTTGCGTTAGTGCCTACGCCACCGGATACACTACTACTGGCTGCGGCCCCGCCGCGATCCCCAGCGCGGGCTACCTTTCTCATTACAGGCCTGCTGTTGGCTGTTCTCCTACCCACCACCTGTGCCCTGGGACAGTTCCAGTATCGCTGCAGACTCATGGCCACCGCAGCGGTGCCTTATGCCGGCTCGTGGGCCTTCATGAGCCTGGAGTGGGGGCTGGATCAACCTGCTGTGCTGATCGTACAACCTGGCTCGACCGCCCGCGTGACGTTGCAGGCCGGGTTCTGGGACTCGCGCACCGGCAGGCCGGTGTCCCTGCGCGGCGCCGAGCAAATGCAGTGGGAACTGGCACAACAAGCCTGGGTAGGCAACCTAAGGGGCGGTCTCCAGATGTTCTGGGTGGCGCCGGGTATTCTAGAGATCCGCCTTCCGCCCGACACTTGGGGTGATGCGGCTCTGCGCCTTACGTCCCTGTGGATGCCAACGCCCCAATCGCCTCGGTATCCTCAGCAGTCGGCAAGCGTGTCGCTTGTCCTCCTGGCACCTCGCCATATGCCTCAACTGCCATCCGACGGCACCATCGACGGCTATCCCCTTGGACGATATCCGTCGGGCTGCTGCCCACCGGAGTGGTTCGTGCCGGTACCCGACGCAGCTGAGGACCACTACCTCACACCCTTCTTCCGCCTCAGCGAGTTCACCTGTGCCCAGCCATCCGCTGTGGCCCTCAAGTACACCGTCATCGATTACGCCCTGCTGGAGAAACTAGAAAAGCTGCAGCGCGTGCTGTTGAACGCTGTTCCCGGCACCCGAATCACGACGAGCAACGGCCACGGTGGCTACCGCAGCCCCCAGTACAACGCCCAAGTGGGCGGCGCGGCCCGCAGCCGACACATGTGGGGAGATGCCTTCGACTTCCGCGTAGTGCAGGGTACTTCTAGGACCCTTGCCGACCTCAACGGTGACGGCGTTGTAGGACAGGCCGATGGCGAGTGGCTGAGAAGCATGGTGCGCGACCTAGAAAATCGGGCCCTCGTCCGCCCTGGGGGCTTTGGGATCTACGGCAACGGGAAGAACTCGCGCCTCTTTTTCCACATAGACACGCGGGGTCAGGCAGTGGACTGGAAGGACGACTGAACCGCCGAAACTCTGCTACTCTCTCCACCGCCCCTTTCAATGCGGCCAGTCGGCCTCCGACAACCTCCTCAGCACTTCGGGCAGCCTGCGAACGGCGCGTCCCCTGTGGCTTACCGCGTTCTTCTCGTCAGGCGTCATTTGGGCGAAGGTCCTTCCCGCAGGCAGGTAGAGGAAAACCGGGTCGTAGCCAAAGCCGCCCGTGCCTTGCGGCTTGTCCGCGATGACTCCGCAGACACGGCCCGCCCACCTCGCAAGTATACGCCCAGGCACTGCCAGGGCCAGCACGCAGACGAACTGGGCAGCCCGCCTTGCATGGGGAACTTGTGCTAGCTCACGCAGCAGCAGCTCGACGCGCTGAGAATCGGTGAGATCATCGCCGCCGTATCGTGCCGACAGGACACCGGGTCGCCCGCCCAGCGCATCCACCATCAAACCGCTGTCGTCCGCCAGAGCAAGCTCACCGGTGGCTTCAGCCACAGCGAGAGCCTTGGCTGCGGCGTTCTCCGCGAAGGTCTGTCCCGTCTCCTCGATTTCTGCGTCGAAGCCCGCCTGTGCCAGGTCCATGACTTCCACAGGCAGGCCCTCGATCACGCGGCGAATCTCGCGCACCTTTGCTGGGTTCCGGGAGGCCACCACAATACGACTGCCCGAGAAGGAATCCGCGCGATCCACCATGCCCACTTCTCCTCATCACGAACGCACGACGATACCCTCGAGTGCTTTCCTCTGAATCTCGAAGAGGATCTTGAGGCCCTTGCTGGCCCCTCCGATGAGCCGGTTGAGCTGTTCCACACTGAAGGGATTGCCCTCGGCTGCCGCCTGGATCTCAACGACCTGTCCCTTGTGAGTGAGAACAAGGTTCAGGTCCACGGAAGCCGATCGGTCCTCCTCGTAGGTCAGGTCAACCAGCACGTCTCCCTGCACCAGCCCGGCAGAGATAGCCGCCACTTGTGCCGAGAGGGGCCAAGTGCGTACCAGATTGTGCTGAATCATCCACGATATCGCCTGCGCCAAGGCCACATAGGCACCGGTGATGGCCGCCGTCCGCGTGCCTCCGTCGGCTTGGATGACGTCACAGTCCACCACTATCGACCACGTGCCCAGCATGTGTAGGTCGCACACTGCACGCAACGCGCGTCCGATCATCCGCTGGATCTCCTGAGTTCGTCCGCTGACTCCAGCCGTGCTTTCCCGCGGAGTGCGCTCGGCCGTCGAGCGCGGCAGCATTGAATACTCCGCAGTGATCCAGCCCTGCTCCGACCTGGCCAGCCACTTGGGGACGCGGTCGCTGACACTGGCCACACACAGAACATGGGTGTCGCCCACGCGTATGAAGGCTGAGCCTTCTGCGTGCCTGATGCACCCGCATTCAATGGTGCACGGGCGAATCTCTTCTTCCGTACGTCCGTCTTTGCGCAAGAAATAACCCCCTCGACTGCCCGGCCATTATAAGCGTGTCGACCGGCCTTCACAACGCAAGGAGGCCCAGCGAGGTTGCCCCACCCGGCCTCAGAGCGCATACCAAACCCCCTCCGACGGTGCTGCCTTGGTGCTATCGTCGAAGAGCGCCCTCACCGCGAAGGTCTACGTGCTGTCGAAGGTGACGTCCATCAACTCGCACGTGAGCGTTTCTCTCAGCCGCTTGGTCTCGCCCGCCGCGGCCAGCGATACCCACAGGACTGTGACCAACAACACCCCGGCGCTAGCCCAACTTCGACAGTTGGTGAGCGTGAGGGCTTGGGAATCAAGGATGTGGGGGGTCATTTTGCCACTACACGGCCTTGTTCCCGCTGCCAGGCCCCGGGGCGCCTGGCGTGGGGTGGGTGGTGGGTCTGCGTTGCAGGTCTGCGTCCTCGAAGCCTGTTAGCGCTCGGCACCCGCGTCCACAGTGCGTGGCAGGTGCGCGATGCCTACCGCCTGCAGCACCGCCCTGCCCTGTGCTGTGGGCCTGGAGATCAGCCGCAGCTCCTCCTCCCCAGCCCTCAACCTCACTACCTCGATTC
>JAKORR010000145.1 GCA_029777735.1 Armatimonadota bacterium
CAGTAACCTACGCGGCTTACCCGGGCGAGAGACCCGTTGTCAGCGGAGGACGCCTTATCACCGGCTGGGAGCAGGGCCCGGACAAGCTGTGGACGGTTGCCCTGCCCGAGGTCAAGGCCGGCGAGTGGTACTTCCGTCAGCTCTTCGTCAACGGCGAGCGGCGCACCCGCGCCCGTCAGCCCAACGAGGGCTATCTTCTCACGGCAGGGCCGCTGCCCGAGTTCCCCTCTCCGAACAGGGAGAGAGGCAACGCCGCGGCGTGCATGGGCTTCCAGTACAAGCCAGGGGACATCAAGCCCTGGGCAGACCTCGAGGACGTGAATCTTTTCCTCTACCACTCCTGGACCGCGTCCCTACACTGGATCGCCGATCTTGACGAGGCGGCCCGAACGGTGCGCTTCACCGCCCCTTCTGGCTGGCCTGTGTGTTACTGGGAACGCGAGCAACGTTATCACCTGGAGGGCTTCCGCGAGGCGCTCGACCAACCAGGCGAGTGGTACCTGGACCGCAAGGCCGGGGTGCTCTATTACTGGCCGCTGCCAGGCGAAGACCTAGCTAAGGCCCAGATCGTCGCACCCGCTCTTGCGCACATCGTCGAGCTTCAGGGCGACCCAACCTTGGGCCTACCGGTTGAGCACCTCACCTTCCGCGGCCTCTCCTTCCAGCATGCCGACTGGGTGCTCGATCGTAACCAGCCAGCAGACGGCCAGGCCGCTATATTCCTCACCGGTGCCCTCTTTGCCCGAGGCGCTCGCCATTGTACCCTTGAGGAATGCGAGGTGGCCCACGTGGGCGGCTACGGTATATGGTTCGAGCAGGGCTGCCAAGACGACCTGATCTCTCAGTGCGAGGTGCATGACCTCGGCGGTGGCGGCATCAAGGTCGGCGAGGCCGTCAGCCGCGACGACGACAGGATCCTGACCCAGCGTATTACCGTTGATAACTGCTTCATCCACGACGGTGGCCACGTCTTTCCGGCCGGCGTAGGCGTGTGGATAGGTCGCAACAGCTACAACAGAATCACGCACAACGAGATCTGTGACTTCTTCTACACTGGTGTATCGGTGGGCTGGTCCTGGGGATATGCCCCGACTTCGGCTCACGACAACCTGGTCGAGTGGAATCACATCCACCACATCGGGATGGGCGTCCTGAGCGATATGGGCGGCATCTATACGCTGGGCCAGTCACCCGGCACGCGCCTCGCCCACAACCTGATCCACGACATCTACCATTACAAGTTCGGCGCGGCAGCCATCTACCCAGATGAGGGCAGCAGCGACATCCTCATCGAGAACAACCTGTGCTACGACACGAGCACCGGAGGTTTCAGTCAGCACTATGGACGTGACAACCTTGTGCGCAACAACATCTTCGCCTTCGGCGCCAACGGCGATGTGCGTGTGGCACGCGTGGAAGAGCACCATTCCGTCGACTTTTATCGCAACATCGTCTACTCTGATGATGGCATACTCGTCGGGGCCAACTGGGTCCGTGCCAAACTCAAGTCGGACTACAACTGCTGGTGGGATACCCTGCTACGCGAGGAGGCTGACTTCGACGGGTGGAGC
>JAKORR010000146.1 GCA_029777735.1 Armatimonadota bacterium
CGAGAGGCGCAAGCCCTACGACGAGGCGTGGGAGAGGTGGATCGTGGAGCGGTACGGAAGCGTAGAAGAGGCTGAGGCCGACTGGGGGGTGCCGGCGCCGCGTGAGGACGGAAAGATCACCAACCCCCTCGACGAGCAGCTCAGGACCGACGGACCCCACCAGGCCATGGTCAGCGCCTACTGCCGCTTCTGCGACGACCTGCTGGCCAAGGCCTACGGGCGGGCCAACCGGCTGGTCAAGAGCATCGACCCACACCACCTGACCAGCTTCCGCATGTCAAGCGCAGGTGATCCGACTCGTGGTGCCGAGTGGCTGGGGTATGACTTCCGTGGCTTGGCGCGCAGCGTGGACATCATGGAGCCGGAGGGGTACGGGCGCACGGGCGAGTGGGAGCGCGTGAAGGTCGGCCGTTTCACGGTGGACTACGCCCGCGCCATGGCCCCTAGACGCCCGGTGATGTGGGCCGAGTTTGGCTACTCAACCTGGGACCGCAGCACAATGGAGCCCAACCCTCGGGCCGAGGAGTGGGCCGGCGGCTTTTACCGTAACTTCTACCAAATGGTCCTTGAGTCTGAGGCCAACGGCAGCGTGTGCTGGTTCTGGCCAGGCGGATTCCGGGTCGGCGAGAATAGCGATTATGGTGTCGTGAACCCAGACGGGACGTGGCGGCCGGTCAGCCAAGCGATTCAGGAATGGTCGGCCAAGATCACCGCGCCGCGCGAACACCGCCCCGTGGACGAGTGGATCACCTTCGACCGCGACGCCGTGCGTGGCGGAGGCGTCGTGGGCGTGTACGAGGCTCTCCAGGAGCGCTATTGGAAGATCATCGAGGAGGGCAAGAAGCCCGGCCTTCGCACCGACGGCTACGGGCTTGACTCGGCCACAGCGCCACGACGGGCGGTCGGCAATGTGGCCTATCGCCCGGGCCGTAATCCGCACAAGTATCTCAACGCCGAGATCGACGCACTGGAGATACAGGACGCCACGGGCTGCTGGCAGCACGTCGAAGACGGTGCGACAGTGCAGGTGGTGAGAGGCAAGCCGCTGCGGGTGCGGGCGACAGTGGGCAACCTGGGTGACGCGAAGTGGCTCGCGCGCCCGGGGGATGGCCAGGTGGGGCTGACCTGCGGGCAGGGCTTTATCCCGATAAGTCAGGATGTGGACTTCATGGGCACCGGACGCGTCGAGGGGGTGTTCAGGAACGCTGTGGCAGAGCTGGGACAAGTCACCTTCGAGATGCGGGCCCTACCGGACGTGACCTTCGGCGAGAAGGTGCGGGTGAAGCTGATCCCGCAGTAGAGACGGATGTGTGTCAGCGCAGGAACCGCGTGTTCCCACGGCGCCGCGGATTAGGTGCCAACCGGCCCTATCTTCACGTTTGCCAGGCCTTCTCAGCCAAAGTCCCGTGATGCGGCTTGGCCCCTCCTCGGCCGAGCACTCTGTCGACTCTTCAGGCTCATGGGCACTGCCAGACCACGACGCCCATCTGATAGCTCTCCTAGTCCTCTGAGCGGCTGCAAGTAGTAAGCGGTCAGCACGGAACTGTCCGCAAGCTGCACGCTGCTGGGATAACTCAGTCGCCTCGGGCAGATCCACTAGGCGCAGACGTCACGGATGTCTACGGCGTAGTAGACCACAAACAGCTTCCTGGCCACGACTGCCTACCCCCTGACTGTGGACTGGGACGTTCGCGAGAGCGCAAAGCGGCGAAGATCTCAACGCAGCATGGGCCCCAGATGGCTAGCCGGGCTGAGCGCGGTGACGTACACCAGAGTCTCGCCCAGGGGCCGGCCACCTTCCACCGGATTGCCGAACAGGTCGATCACCTGCAGCCCGTCGCCCCGGGGGAGGATGTAGGGAGCATGGCCCGTCTTGCCCGACAGCGCCGCGACAGACCTCGAACCATCCTTCGCCTCAAAGAGATACGCAAACACGCCCTCGGCCACTTCGCGCCGCTCCACGAACTTGGTGTCTTCGAGATGCCAGGTCAAGATCGCCAGGGCGGCGCCGCTAGGGTGCATGTATCCTTCGGGCGTCACAAGGACGCTCCAACGAGGTGCGGAGTCCAGGGAGGCTTGGGCGTGCATCGAGTAGAGGAAGAGCCGTGCTATGCCCTCCCCCAGTAGTGCCACGACATACCGACAGAGCCGGTCTCCGGTTTCGGCCACATCCTCCTTGTTGGGACAGGGGAGAGTATGGTTGTAGAAGCCCGGTCCCACGGTATCCTGTCCAGCCGAGCCCTCGGTCATCCATACCGGCTTAGGAAGCCTGCCGAAGCGCTCGAGTATGGGGCCAATGGCCGTCTGGTAGCCTCGCTCGACCACGTCCCCGGCATAGCCCGGCTTGCCGCCGATGTACTGGTGGTAGCAGACGGCGTCGCAAAAGTCCAGGCCACCGGCCTCAACAACGCCACGTGTCCACTCTGCGCCGCCCAGGTTGTTGCTGCCGGGGCCGCTACTGGTAGAGTTCACGCCCAGCACAGTGATGTCGGGGTCTACGGCCTTAGCGGCCTCAAAGGCCGTCTTCATGAGCCGAACGAAGTCCTTTTGCGGCTCCTCGCTGGTGATGTAGCCCGCCTGGTCGGGTTTGGATTCGTCGTACCCAACGCCCCACCAGGCGTGGATCCACGGCTCATTCCATATATCATAGGCTGTGATGATTCCACGGTAGCGCTGCGCTACCGTCCGCACGTAGTTGGCGTAGTCCTCCATACGTCTGGGCTGGTAGAAGCGGTCGAAGTAACTGCTGTGGGGCTTGCCGGGGTAGTAGCTAGCCCATTCAGGTGCCGTACCCAACTCCCCCAGCACCAGCACGTGGTCCCGCCGGTAGCGCTTGATTTCCTTGTCATAGAAGGTCCACTTGCCCTTCTCGCGCTCCAGGTGATACCACCCCAGGTACTGCAGGCCGGCGTCGTGCAGGCGAGTCCAGTTTGCTCCGACGGCCTTGGCTAGGAGATTGTGACGGGTAGTGGAGTTCGTGTGGACGCCGAAGGGAGATTCGGGCGCGTCCTTGCCCCAGTAGCGGGGGCGCGGCAGCCTGTAGACGACCAACTCGTTGTACGTGCTGATTACGGCGCCCTCCGTATTCTCGACCCAGGCCTCGATCCGAAAGGGGCCCAAAGGACGCTGCGGCAGAACGTCATACCGAATAGTGCCGCGCCCGGGACGCTCGTCTATTTCTATTGGCTGCAGGGTCTTCTCTTCGCCGTAAGTGTTGACCACCTTGACGCAAAGGTGCGCATTCTGTGCCTTGCCGGTGACCACATACTCGACTGTGGCAGGCTCGTCGATGAACTGCACGCGCATCATCGAGGCGTCGGAGGCCGGGCATGCCAGGGATACCTCACACGCGGCCGCGGGTCTGTAAGGTGTAGGCTCCTTGCCAGGCTCGACCTGGAGTGCATCGATCCAGAAGGTCTGGCTGCCCTCGAGGCACAGGGAATAGGCGCGGGCCATGAGTACTGGGTTGAAAACCACGTGCACGCGCCGCAGGCCCGGAGTCTGCTCAGGCGCGAAGGACTGCTGGGCAATCTGGCGCCCTTCGCACAAGACTGCAACACGCATCTCCGCGTCGCTGCGGACATAGACACTCGCGACGTGGGGCTGGAAAGCCAAGGGGACGCCAAAGGGCGCGGTGTAAAGCACCGTCGGCTCGGCTGTCGCGACCTTGAGGGCTGGGCAGCCGCTGGGCCCGATGAGGTCCGGGTCGGGGGCTATCTGGACGTCGTCGCCGTCTGAGTTCTCGCGACCAAGAGCCCAACCGCTCTGCAACCCCAGGGGAAAACGGGAGATCCTCACGAGGTTCCCAGAGCCTTTCTCGCCGTAGCGGCGCTTCAGCTCCTCTATGTACTCGGAACGCGTTAGGCGCACGAGCTTGAGCGTGGCGATGTCAAACTGGCCCAGCTGGCTGAGCGTGATCCACAGGCCGACGGCGCGATCGATCTTCGTGAGACGGAAGTCATAGCTATACTCCTGCCAGTTTGCGCCCAGATGTATGGACGTCTGCCAGTGGAAAGAGTAGGGGGGGCCAGAATCCCGAAGGCCCACCTGAATCGTTACACCCTGGGTGCTTCGGGCGAGGAGGTTCAGCCGGAAGAAGCTCTCCTCGGTGATGTCGGGCAGGGCGTGGGCCACCTGGTACCAGTGATCCGTAGCCCTTGTGAAATCTAGACGCAGGAAGGCGCGGCCTTCTTCCTCAAGGCGCGTCCACGTGGCGTATACATCCTGGGCCCAGCCGGAGTCGTCGCGCCACTCGCCAGGTAGAACGCCCGTGACACGCTCGTTGGGCTGATTCCCTCTGCCCAGAACGGGACGGTCAGCCGTTCCGAAGTCAGTGTCGATGAGGTCCTCGGGCGCGGCAAGTAGGTACAACATTGGGCCAAGCATGGCTATGAGATACAGGCAGAGACGAAGCACACAGATCATCCTCCCCTGCAAGTCAATAACTAAAACTAATCTTCCACCCCAGGAGGTTACGTCCTCCGGCAGACCAAGGGCAGGTACCGGAGGGCTGAGAGCGAAGGGGGAGTTTAGCAGGTATCTAAGTACGGACAAGTGGCCACTGGAGCCGCCGACGAGCCCACGCTCCTCTGGAGGGCTGTGATATGTTTGGACACCTTCGATGGGTGGCCGTTGCTGTCTTGCTTTTGCAGGGATCTCTCGGTCTGGCCCAGCGCGAGCGCCCTCTTTATGACAGGGTGTTCTTTGAGCCCTGCGAGGACGTTGTCACACGCCATATCGCCTGGGCGAAGCCCTACTACCGTGAGGCCCCGAAGGTCCTGTTCATTACGCACCGCAACGCCCTGCGTGAGGTGGTCGAGATATCCCAGCGGCTCAGCATGGAGTACAGAGCCTTCGCAGCCGAAAAGCCCGGTCAGTTCGGCGAGACGGGCGAAGGGGTCGACGCGAGCTGGCGACTAATCCGGGGCAATTCGGCCGAGGAGCTTGCTGACAGCCTGCGGACAAGGCTGGCGGAGGACTACGACGTTATCGTGCTGGGCAACCTGAAGTGGGACGTGCTGCCGATAGACTGCCGTTACCTGATACTGAAGAAGGTGAAGGAAGGCACAGGCCTGGTCGGCTACGTGCCCGCCGGCCGCGACAAGTACCTCCAGCGCATCCTGAAGGACTGCGAGTTCGGCTGGAACTGGGCCGTCTGGTCGGGCGGGGCCCAGGGCATTGACGACTACTTTGGCACAGGCATCTTCAAGGGCACGGTGGATACGACCACGGCGCACTCGGGCCGAGCGTCGGTGCGAATAGTGGGTACGCAGGTTGTCCGCGGCAGCAAAGAGCCTCCGCGCGCGGGCTACCACTCGGGCGCAATCACGCTGGAGCCCAACACGACCTATGTCTTTTCGGTCTGGACGCGCACCCAAGGGCTTCAGGACGGCGGCGCGTTGGTAAGCCTGCACCCGCAACCTGTGGGCGTGAGCGTACCGGCGAGTGAAGACTGGACACGCACCGAGACCCGGTTCACGACCAACGACAAGACCCTCACCACGCAGGTGTATCTGCTTAACTACAGCGTTGGTACCGTCTGGTACGACGACGTTGAGCTGAAGAAGGTTGGCGACGACCGCAACCTGCTCCCCAACCCCGGCTTCGAGCAGCCCGGCCCTGCACCGCGTGAGCTTGTGGCTGGCTTCCCCTTCCCTTTGCTTCCTGCCTTCCAGGCGGCGGACGGCGAGGATGCCTTTGTGCGTGCCAACCTCCAGATCGCGAGCTTCGGCCAGGGACGTGTGGGCTTTGTCGCTTACGGCGGCGTACCCACGCACCAGATGATGACACCCGGTCCAAACGGGCCAGTGCAAGATTGTCGGCTGGACTACGACTACTACCTGGCTCTGCCCATCAGGTTGATCCTCTGGGGCGCTAGGAAGGAGCCAGAATTCCTGCTGGAGCCCGAGGGAGGGCCACTCGTCAGAGGCGAGCGCACGAAGCTGGCAGCTACGCCTCTGCAGTTCACTGTCACGGCTTCACGTGCAGAGCCAAAGGCCTTAGTCGAACTCGTCGTGCGCGATCGCCGCAACAAGATATGGCATCAGGCGAAGACAACGACGGACCTGAAACCGGGCCCGAACCGGTTCGACCTGTCCGTACCCGAGCTGCCACGTGGCTCCTATTTTGCAGACGTGTGGCTGAGAAGCGACGGCCGTGTGCTAACCTTCGGCTCAGCGGGTCTTGAAGTGGAGGGCGCGAGCCGCATCGCCGACCTGTCACTGACGTCAGACAGTGTCGCTCTGGGCGAGCCACTGCAGGGGACCGTTACAGTAGAGAAGGCGGGCGCCGACTGCACGCTCCGCTTGAGCGCCCGCGATGGTTACGGCCGCCTCGTCTCGCGCCAGGACTTTCCGGTTCGCGGCGACCAGCTGGCCTTCAGCTTGTCCCTGCCCGAGGCTCTCACGCTGGTTGGGCGTTTGGAAGCCCAACTGCTGCGTGGAAAGACGGTCTTGGACGTACACGGTGCCGACTATTCCGTGACCAACCTGTACCCGGATCGCCAGGATGTGCAGCACATAATGTGGATGGACTATCCGAACGACTTCATTGGCCCGATGATGGCCGAGGAGTTCACCCGCAACGGCGTCGATGCGCAGTATGGAGGCGGCCCGGGCTACGGCCCCTACGCCAACCAGTGGTGGGTGCCCTACGCCACGCGGTTCGTGGACACCAAGACCGACTGGTATCAGCCCAAGCCCACTCGGGAGCCAGGAGACCTGGTGCGAGATCCTTGTCTCACAAACCCGGCCTACCGACAGAAAGTGGCCGAGGACCTGACTAGGGTCGCCGAGAGGGGATTGCCCTACTCGACGTCTGACTTCACTTTGGGCGACGAAAATCACCTGGTGGCCGGATCTTGGGACCTGTGCTTCTCCGAAACCTGCGTGGCGGACTTCCGGCGCTGGGCGCAGGAACAGTACGGTAGCCTCGAGCGCCTCAATGCGTCCTGGGGGAGTGCCTACACGAGCTGGGACGAGGTGCGCCCTGGGACGCTAGAAGAGTGCCGCAAGACTGGCAATTACGTGCCCTGGGTGGACCATCGCCTGCACATGGAGAGCGTGTGGGCCGGTATTCACTCCTTCGGCCGCGATGCGATCCGCCGGGTGATCCCCACCGCACGGGTGGGCTACGAGGGCTCTGACACCCATATCAGCAGCTTCAGCGGCGCGGACTACTGGAAGCTGGCCAGCGCCATGGACCTGAACAACATTTACTACCGCGACTTCCTGTCGCTGGCGTGGCACGATTTCGCCGCCCCGGACATGCTCTTGGGCGGCGGATGGTTCGGCGGCTATGCTTCCAACCGCAATGAATTCTTCATGCGCTGGTTCCCCTGGCGCACGCTGCTCAAGGGCTCCAACAGCTTCTGGGTGTGGTGTGGTTACGGAAGTGCAGGCTCCGTGATGGCCTTCGACCTCTCGCTGTATCCCTTCTTCCGCAGCGCCTGCGAAGAGATACAGAGCATCAAAGCCGGCCCAGGGAAACTGCTTCTCACCTCCCAACGCCAGCACGACGGTATCGCGCTGCTCTATTCGGCTTCGAGCGTGCACGTGGCCACGGTGACGCCCGGCTTCCCTGACATGAACGCGACGCTTGACGCCTGGGTGCGTCTGCTGCACGACGCGGGCCTGGAAGGCCGCGTTCTGTCCTACGCCGAGCTGGCCCAAGGCAAACTAACGATCGAAGAGTTCAAGGTATTGGTGTTGCCTTGCGCGCAGGGCCTTTCGGCCGCCGAGGTAGAGGCGATCGTACGGTTCGCCCGCGAGGGTGGCCAGGTCATTGCCGACCTGCGGCCCGGTGTGACCGACGAACACGGCAAGCCCTATGAGAAGAGCCCGCTGGACGAGGTGTTCGGGGTCGTTCAAGCGGCCGATTTCCAAGCCGTGACGGCGCCGTGCGACGCCTTACGCCTCGGGCTGCTGACCTCCGACGGCTCCCTGCGACTTGCGGACGGAAGGGCCGCAGCCCAGGTGAGGGAGACACCGGTGATGATCAGCAACACCGTTGGCAAGGGTCGGGCGCTGCTGCTCAACTTCGCGCTTGACGGGTACCTCTCGTTGCCTGCGAAGAAGGGCATGCCCTACGCCGGTTGGGACGAGGGCGGGCCCTACCGGCGGCTCCTTTTGGGCCTGCTGAAGGAAGGTGGCGTGGAGCCCGCGGTGCGGCTTGAGCCCGAGCTGCCACGCGTCGAAGTGTCGCGCTTCCGTGCCGGTCAAGCAGAGTACGTCGGTGTGGTGCAGGGTCTGCCACATCCCGACATCGAGTACACGAACAAGAAGGTTGGCCCCCCCGAGCCAGCGGCTGTGACACTCACCTTCACGAAGACGGCGCACGTCTACGATGTCCGCGCGGGAAAGTACCTGGGAGAGGTTGGTCAGCTGCGGACGAAGCTTACGCCCGGCCTAGCGCAGCTCTATGCGCTTCTGCCCGAGAAAGCCGCGCCGCCAGCACTCTCGGCCCCGGGGCGCGTGAGTCTGGGGGAGCGGATGACCTTCCGCGTCGGGCCCAAGGGTCGTGACGCTACCGCACATCACGTCTACCGGGTGCGCCTCTTCGGCCCAGACGGCGAGGAGAGGGCCCACTATGCGTGCAACCTGGCCGCGCAGGAGAGGCCGGTCGAGGGACGCATCACCTTCGCCCTCGATGATGCCCTGGGAGCCTGGAAGTTGGTCGCCGCAGATGTGGCGACAGGCCTAGAAGCAACGATCCAAGTGCAATTGGCTGAGCGGTGAATATAAGTACAGAGGGATGGCCATGAGCGCAAGTTTGCTGGTACTGTGTACAGTCTCCTTCGCGGTGTCGACAGCTGCCGTGAGGGAGGGAAGCGTCCAGTATCCCTGCTTCCGTGCGGAAGTTGCTCCGGTGATTGACGGCCAGGTCGAGGGAGACCCAGCGTGGCGGTGTGTGCCGTCCGCGACAGGCTTCCGTGTGCTTGGTGGTGGCTACACTCATGCCAAGCAGACCGTCGCGCGCGCGACCTGGGACGACGAGGCCTTCTATGTTGCGATGGTCTGCGAAGAGCCAGACGCCGCCGCGCTCAAGCCTACTATCAAGGACTGGGGCGACACGTGGACGGAGGACAGTGTCGAGATCTTCTTGCAGCCCGGTGAGGACGCCCCGGTGTATCAGTTCGGTGTTACCGCTGGCGGCGCCAGAGGCGCTGGAGAGAGCATGCCAGATATCACTCGCTGCCCGGCTGCTGCTCGGATCCTGTCTGACGCCTACAGCATCGAGATCAAAATACCCTATGTTGTCCTTGATTGTGTGGCTCCGACGAACGGCACCAGATGGCGCGGTACCTTCTGTCGGAATATCTTTACCACGCTGTCAGGCGGCGATAAGTTCACTAGCTGGTCGCCATTGCAGGCGAGATTTCTCGAACCGGAGAACTTCGCGATACTCGCCTTCCACGCCCGGACCCTCGAGCCGGCCGAGGCCGAGGCACTAACCGCCGAGTTGAACCGTGACTATCGGACTACCTTGGTGGGGCAACTGCGCCGGGCGGCCAGTATGGGCGCGGAATACGAGCCGGTGCTGAGGACAGCCGCGGATGACGAGTCCTTTGGCGCCGATGCCCGCAAGCTGTTGCGCCAGTGGCGTCGGCTAGAGCGGCTGAACAGAAACGCCGAGACAGCGCCCTTGCCTGAGGTGCGCAGAGTTCTCTCGGCGATGGAGGCGCTCGTCGACGCATCCAACCAGCTCAAGTACGAATACCTGATCAGCAAACTGTTCCGTGAGGAGTGAGACTGCCGCGCCGCAACGGGCCTGGTGGCTGGATCTCGCGATTGGTCTCTGGGGTCAGGATGGGCGCCGTGTACTCCACGTCAGGTGCTGGATCGCAGAGGCCACCATCCTCAGCTCCGCGGGCAGCGTTCCCGCAGGCGCTCGTAGGTGCCTCTGGCTTCCTCTAGCGGCTGGCCGGGCATGTTGAACAGGAACCGGGTCTCCGGGAGCGCCAGGTCCAGCATTTCCATCGCAGTAGCCTCATCGATCCAGGCCATCATAAGCACAGTCCTCCCCGAGAAGGCCTCAATTGCGGGCCTTGGCCCAGACTCCTGAAAGACACGATTCATACCGCGTAGTCCCGGAATCTTGAGAAAGCTAGGGTACTGGTGGTCGGCCGTGGCGCAGCAATGAATGAAGATGCCCCCAAAGGTCTTGCTGAGAGCCGTAAGAGCAGGCACACAGAACTCCTCGAACATTGCAGAGGTCATGCTCCCGGCCTCATCTTCGGACAGCCAGCATCCCAGTTCGGGCGGCGCCCACGCCCTAGGGCAATGGGCGAAACTGACCTCGCCAAGCTCGTCCCGGAAGGCCTTGAGAAACGCCTCCACTAGCGCGCGACACTTTTCGACAAGCCGCTTCACTGCTGCCGGATCGTCCATAAGAGCCAAGTAAAAGTCTTCCTTGCGCCAGACCAGCGCAGCAATGTCGAAGGGACTCTGAATGTCTGGCACTCGGATGGGCACGTCAGGGCCCAGACGTCCGCGGAGCATCTGAGCCAACTCCATGACCCGAGTCAGCGGCCTGGCGTCCAGCCCCGGCACCTTTAGAGCGTCGGCCTCCGCGGGGCTTCTCACCAGCGGTAGAGCACAGGGCGGCGAGTCCTTGTAGACGTGCACCGGGCAGCCGAAGGCTTGTGCAAAAATCTCGGTGCCTGTCATGACCTTGGCTTGCGGCACACCATCGTGGTCGAGAGCGCCCAGCAACATCAGGTCAGCCTCATAGTCGCGCAGAGCGTGATCGAGCCATCGTCTCACAGGCAGGTCCGAGCACGCCACGTCGCCAAGTAGCCCGGACGGTTCGGTGACCGGGTCCATGATGATCCCATGGCCCCTGAAGGGTCCCGCAAAGAGGTCAGTCAGGAAGCGACGGTTCCGGGCAATGCGGCTGTCCATGCTAGGCCCTCCGTTGGTAACAGCGGTAAGCGAGATGCATGACCGGGGCGCTTCCGCCTCGGGACGATGCTCCGTCGGTTGGTTCGCAAGGCAGGATACCTCATGGTGGGGTAGGTAGCGCAAGCCTATGCAAGCACTGGCCGTTTGGGCTGATGAATCACTTGTCCCGGCGCGGCTACAGGAACAAGAACCTGTGCGGTGAGGTGTACCCCGAGTACAACGTGTTGTGCTGATCCAGGGGTTTGGGGGCGATTCACGCTTCTGGGTGCCCTGTACGATGGCGCTGAGAGCCGCGGGCTTTGATGTATTGGCCATTGGATCTACCGTATTACAGCGCCTTAGCTTAGAGTGTGGAGAGATCACTTCAAGAACTCACGGAAGAGGAAATACCTTGAGGGAGAAACTGGTGCTGTTGTCAGGCACTCCCTTGGCGCTACGATAGCCCCGCAACTGGCCTACTTTCATGGTGATCTGTGCTGGGCGGGAGTCCCCTCGCGCACCTTGAACGCCCCGAGGTTGTCAGCACAGCGCTGATTGGGCAGCTGCGCACCCGCTGTGACCGCGGCCGGTGACACACGGCCTATCGTGGGCCTATCCCTGCGTCTGCTGCGTCTCCCCGTGTGCTTCGGCTCATTTCTGGATTGTCCACGGGTACCAGCGGGACTGCAGCTCTGCGAGCCACTGGTCCTTGGGGGGCCTTATCGCCGCTATATTTATACCCAACCGCCTCAGGTGCGTGGTTGTCAAGAGTGTAATAGGTTGCCGGCCCGACGCCAAGACTCTCTCAGGCCCAGGCCTATCCACCTTGGCAAAGGACGTCCTCGTGCCTCCTGAAGAATCGGCGACAAGAATCTCCCGCGTTTCCGCCCCACAAAGCCCGCTTGCGCTCCGTCGCGGTTCAGATCGCAAAACTATGCCCCTTGTGGATCGCCCGTACCGACGCAAGCCAAAACCATGAGCCGCCCCGCCGATTCTTGAATCGGTGACGTGGAAGGCCGGGAGAAACAGACGAGGAAGCTTCATCACCGGTCGCAGGTACCCGGTTGGTCCGGCGAGGAAAGTGAGAAGTTTGTCCCCAACGCGACGCTGGGACCTGGTTCCACTTGTGTGTCCAGCAGGTGATCCCACGTGGGATATAAGGAGTGTTGCCCATGAACGCCAGACGAATTGTGTTCACTTCGCCCGATGTAGTCGAGCTGCTCGACTTTGAGTTTGACGCGAGCGACCTCGCCTCCGACGAAATCGCCCTCAAGACCCACTACAGTCTTATCAGTGCAGGCACTGAGCTGGCCTGTCTGCGCGGCCTCGAGGGTTGGGCGCGGTTGCCCTTCACGCCCGGCTACGCAGCCTGTGGCGAGATCATTGCCACAGGCGACGGAGTCTCTGGCTACGCCCCAGGCGACATGGTTTTCGCCTACACCGGCCACGTCAGCCACGCCAGGACCAACCGCCTCTACGCCCACCTGCCCGAGGGCCTAGACCCGAAGCTTGCGCCCTTCACCCGCATGGCGGCCGTGTCCATCACGGCCTTGCGCGTGAGTGAGGCCGAACTGGGGGATCCTGTGGCAGTCCTGGGCCTAGGCTTGGTGGGGAACCTGGCCGCGCAACTGTTCACTCTGGCGGGTTGCGAGGTCATCGGTATCGACGTGTCCCCGCGGCGCAGGGAATTGGCTCACCTGTGTGGTGTGAAGCACGTCGTGGACGGGGCTGATGATGTGGTGGCCGCGGTCAGCGAGCTCACCGCTGGCGAGATGTGCCCGACGGTGGTCGAGGCCACGGGCGTCCCCGCAGTAGCTGAGAAGGCCGCCCTGCTGGCCGGCAAGCTGGGCGAGGTGATCCTACTCGGGTCCCCCCGCGGCGAGTATCAGGCCAACCTCACCGAGTTCCTGAACCACATCCACCTGTGGGGCAAGTGCGTAACCTTTAAGGGAGCCCACGAGTGGCGATATCCTGTCCACAAGGACCCAGGCGGCTTCACAAAACACTCCCTGCCACGCAACATTGAGATTCTGTTGGGGTTGATCGCCGAAGGCCGCCTTCAGGTGGCTCCCCTGCTGACACACGTATTGCCGCCGTCAGAGTGCGCCGCGGCCTACGCGGGCCTGCGCGACAAGAGAGACGAGTACGTAGGTGTCATCTTTGACTGGACCACCGCTTAGGCGGATCAGGGCTGCCGCGGCCGGGCGGATCCGTGTACCCTACCCTCTGCGGAGTCTGTCCCCCACGTCTCACCGTGAGAGGAGATAATCATGAACACGCTTGCTGCTGGTCGCACTCCCGCCTTTGAAGAGTACTTCCGCCGCGAGAAGGCCCCGGCGCGGATTGGCTTCTTCAGTCTAGGACACCATGTGTACTGGCCGCAGTTCAAAGGGCTTAGGGAGCAGTTGCTCGCTTACCACTCCGACTTCGTCGAGCAGCTCAGGGCTCTGGGTGTGGACGTCATCGACGGCGGCATGAGTGATAGCCCGTCGGCGGCGTGCGAGATAGGCGACAGCCTCCAGCGGGCCGATGTGGACTTGCTCGTCGCCTTTCTCGCAACCTACTCGCCCTCAGCTGACACCCTCCCCATCGTCCAGCGCACACGTCGCCCCCTCGTGCTTGCGGCCCTTCAGCCCGCGGCGGCGCTGGACTACCCCAGAGCGACGACCTACACGCAACTGTGCAACGACAACATCACGAGCTTGCCAGAAATATGCTGCGTGCTGCGGCGGGCGAAGATGGATATCGCGGACGCCATCGTCGGGAAACTGTACGAGGACGACCGAGCCTGGGGACGCCTGGCCGAGTGGGCGGATGTGGCCCGCTGCCTCCGCGCGCTGCGCAAGGGCAAGGTGGGCCTCATGGGGCACGTCTACGAAGGCATGTTAGACATGAACTCCGACCCGACGATGGTGGAGGGGGTCCTCGGGACGCATATCGAGCACCTGGAGCTGGACGACCTGCAAGTGCTGGTGGACGCCATCGGCGAGAGTGAGGTGGATGCCCATGTGGCGCTAATCCGGGAGCTATTCCACTTCCCGCCGCCCGGCAGTGATCCCATCGCGGGCCCGGTCGACGAGGAGGAGCTCCGCTGGGCGGCTCGCGTGGCCTTGGGGCTGGAGCGGCTGGTCGAAAAGTTTCGTCTGGACGGGCTTGCCTACTACTACCGCGGCCTGGGCGGTAACACCAACGAGCGCCTGAGTTGCAGTTTCGTCATCGGCAGCTCCCTCCTCACAGGACGCGGGGTTCCAATAGCCGGAGAGCTGGACCTGAAGAACTGCATTGCCATGCTCATCATGGACCGCCTTGGCGCTGGAGGCTCCTTCGCCGAGGTTCACCCGATCGACTTCGACTGCGATTTCGTGCTCGTGGGCCACGACGGCCCGCATCACGTTGGGATAGCTGAGGGCATGCCTGTTCTGCGCGGCCTAACGGTCCTGCACGGCAAGCGCGGCCGCGGCCCGGGAGTCGAGTTCTCCATACGCAATGGGCCCATCACGCTGCTGGGCCTCACGCAGACCGGCGACGGCCGCCTGAAGTTCGTGGTGGCCGAGGGCGAGTCCCTGCCCGGCCCCATTCCAGCCACTGGAAACACCAACACGCGGGCGAGGTTTGAACCCGACGTCCGAACCTTCTTGGAGCGCTGGTGCTTGGAGGGGCCCACGCACCACTTCGCGCTAGGCGTGGGCCACAGAGCCTCGACCCTCGAGCGTCTGGCAAAGGCCCTCGACCTTGAGTGCGCCGTTGTCGCTCGCGAATCCTGAAGGGGGAAGCCATCGTGGAGATTCACAATGTCACCCTTGAGATGAGTCTTAAGCCCTTCAAGCGCTTGGACCCGGAGTACGTCGATTCGGTCTGCCGCAGGCTCTTCCGCCAGTGGATGCCGCTTATCGACCGGGCCGATCAGGTCTCCGTCCTACTGTGGGTCGCCGACGGGAGCGAGATTCTGGTCTACAAGGGTGACCTTGACGAGGAGATCGAGTGGGCGCGCTACATTGGCGGCGCGAACCCGCGGCAGAACATCTCTGGCGACCCTGAGGGCAAATGCCTTCACAGCCGCCCGTATCTGTACATGGATGACCCACCTACCGTTACCTACCGCGACCTCGCCGCGATAATCTCGGCCCTCAAGCGTGTGGGTGGGGAGATGACCGGCAAGCCGGTGAGAGTGGGGGAGACCTTCGACCCAGGACCGGAGTTCGCCAAATCGACTTTCAAGTACGAATTGCATAACGAAATTTGCCTTTCCGGAACTATGGGCCGCACTAGCTTCGTGTGCTGTTACGCTACCCTAAACGCCGACGACCAGCGTTACGCTGGCTTCCCAAACGGCATACCGCAGGGCACACCGCTAGGTACCTTCCTCGGCCGCCAGGCGCAACACTTCCTCCCCGACCTCGGCTTCGACTATCTGTGGTTCTCTAACGGCTTCGGCTTTGGCATAGAGACTTGGGCGACGACCGGGGCGACCTTCGATGGCGAGACCTTCTATCCGGACAAAGCCCCAGAGCTGCGCGAGAAGGTAATTGAGTTCTGGCGGCTTTTCCGAGCCGAGTGCCCTCACTATCCCATCGAAACGCGGGGCACTAACCTGACTACCGGCATCGATCTTGCCTCTGACGCGGTGCCGCTCCGCGATATTTACAGGGGCGGCTTCAACATGACACCCCCGCCAAACTCGCCCTGGGCGGCCTTGAACGGCGACTTCGGTTTTGAGCTGGTCGGCTATTTGTCGCACATCGCCGAGATTCCTGGCACAACTTACCCCTTCCGTTTCTACGTTCACGACCCTTGGTGGCTAAACAGCCCCTGGCTAGACCGCTACGGTCGCGAGCCCCACGATATTTACTTACCGCTATCGGTCTCACGGGTGGACGAGCAGGGACGGGTCACCAACCCATCAACGCTTTCCTTCCTCACCGTGGACGACTCCTACGGCAACATGCCCGACAAGTGCCCGCTGGAGGTGATTCCCCACCTCCTGGCGGCGGTGGATGACGCCCCAGATGAGCCCGGGCCGGTTGTCTGGGTGTATCCCTTCGATGAGTATCACGAGATGACCTTTGGGCTTGAACCACGGCTGGAGGAAGTCTTCTTCGGCGACTGGTTCGTGCGCGCCGCGGTCAACAACGGCCTGCCCCTGAACACCGTCGTGTCCTCAGGGAGCTTCTTGGCCTCCTTGCAGACGAGACCAGACCTGTGGCGTGAACGGGTGCTCGTTTCGCGGGCGCCTGACGCGGATACGCCGCTTGAGGCCACATTTTTGCGCCACCTCCGCTCGGGAGGGCGCGTGCTGCTGTATGGACCGCTGAATCACGCCGGGCCACGGCTGCTGGAGAAGCTTAATCTGGCCCTTGGCGAACCGGTCAGCGGCCACATGGTGATGAACCTGTCGACGTATCTGGATGATATCGCTGAAGGCGGCTACTCGCGGAAGGTAAACCACAACCCGCTGCTGACCGGAGGCGGTGTCGCCGAGACTCTTGCGGACGTGTCCGACGCGCACACACGGGTGCTGGCAAGCCTGAATACAGCCGGTGGCCCCCGCATTGCTGCCGTCTCTCGGGCGTTGCCCGAGTGGGACGGCGGTGTGCTGGCCTGGGTCCGGGGTGCCGACTCCTACGCGTACCACAAGGGGGCTCATCTGCTCACCATGGCGCCCGCAGACCAGGCCTTCCCGGGCGGCGCACTCATGCGGCTCGCGCTGGCCTGCTTCGGGTACGAGGTATCCTTTGTGAAGCGCTATCCCAGCCAGGGCTCTCCCGTTACCTGTATCGCGCGCCACGACGGCGGGTTTTTCCTCTCAGGTTACACGCCCGACACGACCGTGGGCCTTCGACTGCGGTTCCCACAGGGTGCCCCGCTGCTCGTGGGCTTAGAGACAGACCTTACAGATGGCCGCGCCACCTATCACATGCCCAGAGCCTGGCACCGTGAGTGTCGGGTCTTCATCTCGGGCCAGGAGGGTGGCGTCGTCTCATGCATCGAACAGCACTCAGGCGAAATCAGCGTGCGCCGACGGCTGCTGCTCTCCGGTCTACGAGACGCCGTCCTTCGGTTCTGTCCTGAACAGGGGACTGCCGGGAGCGTGCGGATGCTGCAGGACCCTAGGTACCCGTATCTTGTCGGTAACTTCCTTGAGCCAGTGCCGGATCCCGAGCACGCCGGAGGTCTCGTGGCCACAGGAGTGTCGGGACAGCTCTTGATTTCCTGGTAGCACAACGGCAAAATCTGGATAGAAGTCAAGCCGTGAAGAAGGTGCTTCTCAGGAAAAACAAGCGGTCCAGCGGGGAGCAAATCGTGCGCATCTTAAAGTGGACAGTGTGGTCGGTCTCTCGCCGAGACAGTTCGTCAGCATGGTGTCTTAGAAGCGTGCCCACGAGCGCTAGGATAGGGGCCCCAAAAAAGATTCCAAGAGGGGTTGTATTGCGCGGGTGAGTAGGGTATACTACACTCAGTAGTACATAAGCGGGGCTCTGGCGCCTGGAAGGCTGCCAAGTACCGTGCAATAGAGCAGGAGATGGTGGCAATGAGACGCAAGCGGGTGACGATAGGAGTACTGGTTCTCTGCGCCACCGTACTATTTGTCAATGCGGCATGGGCTCGCGACCGCGGACCAGGGGTCAATCGGCGCCCTACACCGGTTGCCCGTACAAACCCGCCCGCTCGTCCAGTGAGCCAGGCCCCAAGGACCATCTCTGCACCACGCACGCAGACCTCGAGACCTCAGGTCGAGCGACATGTGACGCCTCCCGCGTCGCAGCGCAGTGGAAGGCCGACGTTCACTCCCTCGACTGGAAGCCGAAGTACCCCCACTCAGCGCACTATTACGCTTCCCATCCCCAACCTCCACAGAATGCCGGCACCTGTACCCTCGACGGAAAACCGTAGCACGCGGAGCCAGCGCACCATTACGCTTCCCGTTCCCGACCTGCACAAACTGCCGACTCTGACACCCTCAGTAGATAGTCGTACCATCCAGAGCCGTCGCACTGTGACGCCTACTACGCCGACAACGCCCCGAGCGCCGTCGTCTGCACCCTCGATTGGCAGCCGGGAAAGTCGCAGCCAGCGGACCGTCACACCCGAGCGCCCGACGCGCTTCGAGCGGCCCGGAGGCGAGAGGCCCGTGGCGGACACCCGGAGACCTTCTGACCGCGGGAGCTTCACACCTCACCGCCCGAGCCCTCCCGACGGGCAGAGCCACGAGCGATCGAGGGAGATTCGCGGACCCGACGACCACAGGACCATCGAGCCTCCGGGCTCACGAGAGCGCCCTGACAGACCAGGATTCGAACGGTCCAGAGAGTCCCGTGAACCTCGCGACCACGATGGCGAACCGCCTAACCGTTCGGGACATTCGGATAAACGGTTCTACGAGCCTTCCAGGGAATTGCGGTGGACGCCTCACCAGGGCAAGATTGATTTCCGCCGGCCGGAGGACCACGACAAGGTACCGCGGGTCATCTTCAGGGGAGACCATCTCCGCTTTCCTGCGCCGCCCAGACTCCACGGCGGTCACGTAATCGTACCTGTGGCCCCCTTCCTTGAAAAAATAGGGGGACAGCTGTGTCACGACCCGCACAGGGACGAGTGGCACGCCAGGTGCGGCGGCCGCGACTTGAGGTTCAGACTGGGTGATCACCGCGCTTACATCGGCGATCGGGTCATCTTTCTCGTCCGCGCGCCCTTCCTTTCCGCTGGGTTCATCTACTGCCCGCTGGGTCCCTTCGCCAGCGTCTTCAGGGTGCCCTACCGCTGGAACGAGTACACTTGCACAGCCGAAATCTACCCGAGCTACGTCCCGGAGCCAGATTATCTGTTCATCAGCGAGGACCTCGCCATTGCGACCGCGAGCGAGTACCTGACGCTCATCGGGGCCTACCCGGAGTCCCTCATCGAAGTGGACGCTCACCGGCAGATGGCACCGGCCAACTACTACTGGGAGACCGTGATCACCGGCAGTCCCCCAGTCGAGGACGCGCCTCTGTGCCTCTGCTGGGTCGTGGAGTTCCACTATCGTGGCCTCACGCCCGACGCGCGCAGGCAGGTGTTCGTCGACGCTGAAACCGGCGAGGTTGTGGGCGGCTGGGAGTTCGAGTAACGGGGCAGTCCTCCTCTCCGACTGCCACTGACGGTGCCCCAGCGCCGCGCTTATCCGGACCTTTCGTCCAGAGGCTGTCCGTCACCCTTTTGCGTAGACATGCCCTC